>JAEDFX010000231.1 GCA_016297805.1 Treponema sp.
AGGCGGAATTCGAAGGTTTTTATGATAACACGGACATCTACAAAAAGATGGCAAAGCTTGTAAAAGTTGCAAAAGATTAGAAGCAAACCACAGAAAATTCACAGCTGGAACTAAAAAAAAATCAATGCTGCCGTCTGACTTTCCTCCTTAAGTCAGGCGGTTTTTTATATCGTTTTACATGAATTTTACCAATCCTTCACAGATACTTAACCTGCATAAATTACATTAGGTTCAAACCAATCTTAAATGGAGTGTTCCATGAATCCTAGCATCAAAATCATTTTCGGACTTCTCGGAGGTCTTGCAATATTCATTTTCGGAATGAACATGATGAGCGAATGTCTTCAAAAAGCTGCCGGTGAAAAAATGAAGAAAATTCTTTCGCTTTTTACAAGGAATCCAGTTCTTGGAGTAATAGCCGGAGCCTTGACTACTGCGGTTCTCCAAAGTTCCAGTGCGACAACTGTTATGGCAATCGGTTTTATAAGCGCAGGATTAATGACACTCCCTCAGGCAATATCGATCATATTCGGTGCAAATATCGGAACCACAATAACAGCACAGATCATTTCCTTTAAAATATCCAACTACATTTATCTTTTTGTCTTTGTGGGATTCTTTATTTCATTCGCCGTCAAAAATCAAAAATGGAAATACGCAGGACAGACACTGTTTGCCTTTGGCCTTCTGTTTCTGGGAATTGAGACAATGGGCAGCGTAATGAAACCTCTTGCTCACACGTCATTTTTTACAGATATGATAGCAAAGGTAAGCAACGTCCCTGTTCTTGGAGTACTTACAGGAACTCTCATGACTTTAGTTGTACAAAGTTCCAGCGCAACAATTGCGGTTCTTCAGAATTTTGCAAGTCAACCGGCTGCTGACGGCATATCAAGCGTAATCGGGCTGACAGGCGCAATTCCTGTTCTTCTTGGTGACAATATCGGAACTACTATCACAGCCTTGCTTGCTAGTATCGGACAGAATAAAGATGCAAAACGAACAGCAGTTGCTCATTCATTGTTCAATGTTTCTGGATGTCTTCTTTTCATCTGGTTTGTTCCGCTTTATGCACAATTTATACAGTACATATCTCCAAAGGGGGATGAAGTTGCAGTCATATCGCGCCAGATAGCAAATGCCCATACCTGTTTCAATATTGTCATGACACTGATCTGGATACCTCTCATCTGGATAATGGTAAAAATCGTGTTGAAAATAATTCCGGACTCAGTGAATAAAATTCCGGAAAACAATGAAGAAGTTATTTATCTTGATAAAAAATATTTGAACCAGCCTGCTGCAGCCCTTCATGTTACCACAAAAGAAATAATCCGATGCAGCCAGATTGTTGAAGGACTGCTCAAATTGATTGTGAAGGCTGACAAGAAAAGCAAAACGAAAGAAAAATCTGAAGTACAGATATTTGAAAAGGTAATTCATGAATCTGAATTGGTTCAGAAAATATCGCAGAAAATTAATGACTTCATGAGTCAGCTTTTCAGTTTGGGAATACTTACTGAGGATCAGGCAAATCAGGCGGTCGGACTTCTGTATGTAATAAGCGACATTGAAAGGATCGGCCAGTTCAGTGGTGAAATCAGCAGTAACATTCTTGAGCAGCAGTCCAGAAGCCATAAGACCCATTATTCAAAAGATGCAGTCACTGATTTAAGAACTTCTGCGGAGTTTATTTATTCCATGTTCTCAAAAATCATGAACCCTTTGTCCGACGGAACTGCTGCAGATGAAAAAGATCTCAGGTACATTCGTGAAAATGTTGTCAATCTGGAGTTTAAGATGCGCAGACGGCATATTGACCGCGTCTGCAAAGGAAAATGCAGTGTAAAATTGACTTCAAACTATAACCAGATTCTGTACAACATAGAACGCATGAGCAACAGTTGTGTGAATCTTGCGGATACTCTGAAATCAAATCCGATAGAAAAAAATCTTCTGGAAGAAAAATTGGACTGAGGTAGAAGTATGAATTGTTACACAAACCGAGAACTTTCATGGATAGATTTTAATGAAAGAGTATTAAACGAAGCAG
>JAEDFX010000232.1 GCA_016297805.1 Treponema sp.
CGGATTTGACAGTCAGAGAACATTCAATAGGGTCTTTAAGGAACGATACAAAGTGACACCAAGAGAATATAGAAAAGGAATTTGAATCAGATTCCCATCTTAACTGTTTCATGGGAAGATGACGGAAGAATTTGGGTGTATTATATGAACCAGAAGATTGATATAACAGATAAATTCGAAGATGGATACTGTTATGTTAAATTAGAGGCTGGTGGAGAAACAAAATATATGACAGTAAAGTATAGTGATCCATCCTGTGATGGATTAGGTTATGGATTTAGTACACATGGATTTCTTCAGCCAAATGAATTCAGTGTTGGTTCTGAAGATGATTAAAGGATTGCGTGCTTAGGCTATATTTTTAACCACTGGTTCTACAATGGTTCTAAAAAAATTCAAAACCACACGAAAACAGTGAAATATGGATAATATGGAGACGAAAAGAAACGAAAAATAATGAGAATAGCAAATTATTGAATAATGAATAGCGAATACTGTGATTGGTAATGCAGGTTAAAAATCTAAAATAGTCGAATTGCGTATGCTATAAACTAACTAACCTTACAGAGACATTTTAAATATATGTAATAACCACTTGATAATACTACCCACAAGTAGTATACTTACAAGTAGTAAAGGTGGCGTTGTGATTATGATTGGAAGAAAAGAAGAAATTAAGCATTTAGATAGCTTATTCAATAGTAATTCATTTGAATATCTTGTTATGTATGGAAGACGAAGAGTCGGAAAAACAACAATATTACAAGAATTCTCAAAAAATAATAATACAATTTTTTATCCGGCTCAGGCTAAAAACGATGCGTTAAATCTGGAAGATTTTTCAAAAATGATTCAGATTCATTTTGATGGAATGTTTATATCTTCATTTAAGAGTTGGAAGGATGCCTTTGAATATATTGAAAAGAAAGCTGATAAAAGAACGGCAATTATTATAGATGAATTTCCGTTTTTGGCAGATGAAAATCCTACTATAAAATCTGTGTTGCAACATACAATTGATCATCTCTGGAAAAAAAATAAAAATATTTTTTTGATTCTATGTGGATCTTCGGTTAGTTTTATGGAAACTGATGTAATGGGGAATAAAAGCCCATTACATGATAGACAGACTTCAAGTCTTGAAATTCTTCCTTTTGATTATTTGGAAAGTAGTTTGTTTTACAAAAGTTATACAAATGAGCAAAAGCTTATTGCATACGGAATATTAGGAGGTATCCCAAGATATCTGGAAGCGTTTGACGACAAGCTTTCACTAGAGGATAATATTGCAAGCAAGATTATTAAAAATGGATCATATTTACATGAGGAACCTATTAACTTGTTGAAAGCTGAACTGAGGGAAACTAATGTATATAATAGTATTTTAAGTGCTATATCTAATGGAAAGAATAAAATTACTGAAATTGCAGACAGCATTCATGAAGACAGAAGTAAGGTATCAAAGTATCTAATTACACTACAGACGATGAGACTGATAGAAAAGGTAGTTCCTTGTGGTGAAAGTAAAGACAGTAGAAAGGGTATATATGTAATAACTGACAACTTTTATAAGTTCTGGTTTAGGTATGAGTTCACTAATAATGCGTACTATGAGATGCTCGGAGTAGAAACTGCTACAAAAGAAATAATGGAAGATATTTCCAATCTAATGGGAGATGCTTTTGAGAAAATATGTATGGAGTATCTCACAAGGCAGGCTAAGACTGGAAAGCTAGACTTTGTTCCATATAAGATGGGAAAATGGTGGGGAAATAATCCATATATAAAGTCTCAAGATGATGTTGATATACTTCTAGTAGATAAAACTGGTAAAAAAGCACTCTTTGTAGAATGCAAATTTACAAATAAAAAAATGCCCCATGTAGAATATGAGGATTTAAAAAATGCAATGCAAGCATTTAGAGACATAGAAGACAAGAAGATGATGTTTATCAGTAAAGCAGGATTTGATGACTCAGTAATAAGGCACGCCAAAGAGGATGGCGCAATATTACTTGGAATAGATGATCTTTTTAGGTGATAA
>JAEDFX010000233.1 GCA_016297805.1 Treponema sp.
ACATCTGACGGAAAGCCAAACGACCAATACGGCCGAAACCATTAATAGCAACTCTAACTGCCATGTTATATCTCCTAAAAAATTAGATTTGATTTTATATATATAAAATACTGAATTTAGTCCAAATAGTCTACTGAATTCATATTTACTATATATCCGAATAATTACTTATCTTTGGGTGGTGTAGATTTCTTTTCTACCTGACAAAAATACCCGCCATCTTCTAGATAACGCCTGCGAGTCATAATCAGATTAATTAATTCCTGATACATATTGAAATCAATTTCCAAAGCCATTGGTAAAAGAAAGAATTCCGTTTCATCACAATAACGTTCAATAAATTTAGGATCAGTTACATAACCTAAAGAAATCATATTGGAAATGCGGTCGGCACATTTTAAAATCTTTGCTCTCTGAGTTCCTGTATCCAGAATACGTCGTAAAAATTGTTTTTTATCCTCATCATCACGGCGGGTAACTTCAAGAACCACATCAAGAACCTGCTGACCTTCTTCATCCGCAGTAATAATTAAATCACGATCAAAATTAGGAATATCTTCGACTGTATCATGTACAATAGAAGCTTTAAGTAAAACTGAATCTATATAACCATAATCAATAAGGATAGCCAGTGTATCCATTTGATGACGGAACATATTTCCACCAGCATGACGGGCTTTTCCAATAAGTCCGGTAGCCAACTGCATATACGGTGCAAGACGCATATCGCTTAACTGCTGCATCTGTTCAACAGCCATTTTTGAAGAACGTTCTGTTTTCATCTCATACTTTCGTTTTGCCATATGTGCCTCGCTTATACTATAAAATGCAACGGCCGCCAGCGGCCTTACACATTATTTTAATTCACTTACATAGCTCTGCAGTTTTTCAATCTTGCGTTTTGCTTCTGCTAAGATTTCTTTTTCTTTTTCAACAAGTTCTGCAGGAGCATGCTGTGCAAAGTTACCGTTCAGTTTGTTTTCACTGCGACGTGCCCATTCAGTTTCCTGAGCAATTGCTTTTTCAAAACGAGCAAGAAGCTGTTCCTTATTGATATTTTCATCAAGGATTACAAACGCTTCAAAGCCTTTTCCGACTGTTCCAATTGAAGAAGCTGGTTTAGCATCAACAAAATCAATTTTTGCAACACCAGCCAAAAGGCAAATCATTTCTACCTTTTCACGGGCAACTTCTGCTGCACTACCCTTTTCAATCTTAATAGCAATATTGATTTTAATTGCAGGATCAATACCACAGTCAACTTTAGAAGCACGAACCTTACCAATCAAATCCTTAAGAGCATCAAAACGGGCTTCAACTTCTGCACTTTCACGAGCAGCTGAAACTTCTGGATATGGAGCATTAATCAACATACCAGTATATGTACTTGAAGTAATAATCTTGTTATCAGCACTGCGAGTTGCAACCAAATCAGTCAAAGGAAGCTTCTGGTAAATTTCTTCTGTAACAAATGGAATATATGGATGAAGAAGTCTCAAAGATTCTTCAAGAATATCCATAAGAACTGTAGCCTGACGGTCTTTTTCTGCATCATCACCATTCTTAAAGTTGATTTTTGTTGCTTCTACATACCAGTCACAGAATTCATTCCAGAAGAATTCCATCATGGCAGAAGCAGCATCGTTGTAACGGTATGATTCAAGAGCTTCACGGGCAGTTTTTGCAGCGTAATTCAAGCGGGCATAAATCCAGCGGTCAAGTTCTGTAAGATCCGAATCTTTGACTGCAACAAGGTTACGTCCTTCAAGATTTCCCAAAAGATAACGAGAAGCATTCCAAACTTTGTTACAGAAGCGTGAACCAAGTTTGAAGCTGTCTTTATCAACAAGAATATCCTGTCCCTGAGCACACATAAATGCAAGAGTAAACTTAAGGGCATCAGAACCGTACATATCAATAATTTCAAGTGGGTCAATTCCGTTTCCAAGAGACTTAGACATTTTGCGGCCCTGCTTGTCGCGAACAAGACCGTGAATGTAAATATCGTGGAATGGAGCTTTTCCTGTAAATTCAAGACCAGCCA
>JAEDFX010000234.1 GCA_016297805.1 Treponema sp.
AAAACCATCTCTTTTTTCTATTCTTCCATGTCCGATTTCCAGTTCGCCTTCATAGACCATATAAATTGCCTTGTGTTTCGTTTCGTTTTCCGTCAGCGGACTGTATTCGGAGCCACATTCCGTCTTTCCGTCAAAAGCAACCACATCTCCTTCTTTACATTTTAAAGGTACTTATAATGCGGAGGCCCTGATCCCCCTATAAAATTATAGGAAAATATGCTATATTTTTAGTATGAGTAAGGAACTGAAATTCATAGATTTATTTGCTGGAATTGGTGGCTTTCATATTGCACTTTCCTCTCTTGGTGGAAAAGCTGTTTTTGCAAGTGAATGGGATAAAGATGCGGCCAAAGTTTATGAAAATAATTTTTCTTTAAAGCCAGAAGGTGACATTACAAAAATCTCAGAAAAATCAATTCCTGACCATGATATTTTATGTGCAGGCTTTCCTTGCCAGGCTTTTTCAATAAGCGGGAAGCAACTTGGTTTTGAAGATAGCAGGGGTACATTATTTTTTGATGTGGCTAGAATTGCAAAAGAAAAACAGCCTAAGGTAATGTTTCTGGAAAATGTAAAAAATCTTGCTCGGCATGATGGGGGAAAAACTCTTTCTGTTATAAAAAAAACACTCGATGAAATTGGATATGATGTTTTTGATGAAGTATTGGATGCTTCAAAATATGGAGTTCCTCAAAGCAGAAAACGTATTTATATAGTATGTTTTAGAAAGGATTTAAAAGTAAAAGAATTTGATTTCCCAAGAGAAGAAAATTTAAAGAAACATGTAATGGATATACTTCTCCCTGATTCAGAAACAAAAAAATATGAAATTCATAGAAATGATGTAGTAATAAATCAAAATGTAAAAGAAAAAATATCTGATATTCCCTTAAGAATTGGAACCGTAAATAAAGGCGGACAAGGAGAAAGAATTTACAGTCCTCTTGGAACGGCAATCACCTTGTCGGCTTATGGTGGTGGAGCTGGTGCAAAAACAGGTTTGTATCGTGTGAATGGAAAAATCAGAAAACTTGCACCAAGAGAGTGTGCACGGTTAGATGGCTTTCCTGAGAATTTTAAAATAGCAGAACGTGATACAGTAGCATATAAGCAATTTGGAAATTCAGTTGTTGTCGATGTTTTACAGAAAATTATGAAAAATGCCCTTGAAAAAAAAGAGGTTGTAGCATGTCTATGACAGGTTCAGAAATTGCGAAAGGCGGTTACAACAACGAACAGGAAGTTGCTGATAAATTTAACAACTGGAAAAATGACAAGGATGCTCAAAAGTGGCTTGAAATAATGATGTATAATCTTGAAGAAATTACATCTGTTCATGCAGAAAAAATCGGTGGCAAAGGCTACAAGTCAGATATAAATGTAACAATCAATGTTACAGTGAAGAAAAAAACAAAAGATACAGAATTAACTTCCGTAGAAAATATACAAGTAAAATTGGTTTCAAATGATGTCGGCTTCAATCAAGTAGAAAAGAAAAAAGTTGAGCAATATTTGGAAAATTGGCATATTGATTCTGAAATAGAAAGTCTCTTGAAATTGTACGACGGAGAACTTCCACCTAGAAATGGCTCTCGTGATTCAAAAAGAATGTTCGTTGATGAATTTACACAAGAAGAACAGGACAAATTGAAGTCGTTTTTGCAGAAAAATATAATAATGATTATCAGCGATGTAATTCGTGGTCGTGGAAGATTTGCAGCAGAATGGACTTTAGTTATAAATAAAAGTGACGGTTATAAATGGCGTTTAATCGCAGTAAATGAAGCAATTTCAATTTACGCTGGTGATTGCAAAGTAGAATTTACAAAATCAGGAAATATACATTTAGGTAACATTACTTTACAGAGAAAAGGTGGTGATAAAGGAGCAGACTCTGCAAATATGTTACAATTTAAAGCAAATCCGATGATATTGTTTTAAAAGAAAATATCACATAACAAGAAGTTCAAAGCCTAGGGCAAACGATTTTAAAGACTTTTAAAATAAATACTTAACAAAGTATAGTATTTAAAAATCTA
>JAEDFX010000089.1 GCA_016297805.1 Treponema sp.
GTAATTGCTGATCAGAAAAAACATCACGGATGGGACAAAGGCTTTATTGCTGTAAAACCAAACTGTTCTTTGCAGACATACATGATGCCAATCCACGCTCTTATTCAGGCTGGTTACGAAATTAAGAGAATGGTTGTAACAACACTCCAGGCTACTTCTGGTGCCGGTTACCCAGGTGTTCCATCATTCGATATGATTGATAACATTGTTCCATTTATTGGTGGCGAAGAAGAAAAGACAGAAAAAGAATGTCTTAAGATTCTTGGTACTGTAAAAGACGGAAAAATCGAAAATGCTACAGGACCAATCGTTTCTTCAACATGTACACGTGTTCCTGTAATTGACGGACACACAGCTTGTGTTTCTTTGGAATTTGGTGACAAAAAACCTAGCATGGAAGAAATCGAAAAAATCTGGACATCATATACATCAGTTCCACAGGAATTGAAATTGCCTTCAGCTCCAGAACATCCAATCGTTGTTCGCCATGAAGAAAACCGTCCACAGCCACGCCGTGACCGTGAAACTGAAAAAGGTATGGCTTGTGTTATTGGTCGTCTCCGTCCATGTAACGTATTTGATATTAAATTCGTAGCTTTGAGCCACAACACAAAACGGGGTGCTGCTCTTGGTGGTATCTTGAATGCTGAATTATTGAAAGCAAAAGGATTCTTTGATAATCTTTAGAAATTGTTTTTAACTTATAAGAAAGGTGGTTTCTTTTGGAGACCACCTTTTTTTATTTTAACAGTTCATTAACCCGATATCTGTACACCGGATATAGCCATACTGTATTAAGACACTATATTCTTTTGCACCAAAGTTTTGACTGACAAAATTTGGATAATATAGTGCTTTTATCTGAAATTTTATAGTTTTAATGTTGTTGCTTATTGAAGTTTTCTATTTAAGACCATGTAATACAGTTATATCTCTGCATTTTCCATGTTTATCTGGAACCTGCGGAAGTTTATAGATGTTTTTTTCGTCACCATAATTTATCAGTTCTTCAGCAAGACTTTCACCAACATAAAGGCTATTTCTTGAAAAGAGTTTTGAATCCAGAACCGTTCTGTCAGGGCTTTCTTCAAGATATTTCTTCTCCAACGCCGCCTGGCCATAACTTAGAATTCTTGCAGCTTCATTCATTCCTTCACCAATATAATTTTTATGATGAGCCAAATCTAAAAATGGTACGCATTCTCCAAAAATAGCAGAGGCACGCAAAGCCCAAGGTTCTTTATCATCATTTTTTATATATTGAAACCCAGTGATTAATGCAACAACAAAATCCAAAGCTGTTTTTGCTTCACATTCATCAGCAACAATGTAACAGCCATCACCTGTTGGAATAAACTGATTTATTTTAATTCTGTTCTTAAAATTACGGAGATTTGATATAACATGTTTGATGACGTAGTGTTCAAAGCAGTAGATTTTATACACCTGCTCTTTTGTAGTGCCTTTGGAAAATCCAACTATATCAATCAAAATTACCAGCTTATTCTCTGCAGGCATTTCTGTTGTTATAGACATCGGAGGAAGAATCCCATCATTATGAAGGGCATCAATTGTATCTTTAATTTTTTCAAAATCTATCATATTTACAAGATACTATGTTTTTTTGATTTTACATAACTATTTTTTCGCTACAATCACCATAGTTTTCAAATTCTGGTCATATGGAGATAAATCATAATCACCATAAGCTTTTGCTTCTGAAAAACCACATTTTTTCATTTTCTCGCACAAATCAGCAGCAGAGTATAATCGCTGAACAAAAACATGATCTACTACAGGCTTTGAGTCTGCTGGTTCACCAAGAGGATACAAAGTCCACTGGGAGCTTAAACCTTCCCATGCACCCTGAACTTCAAAATGGGTTCTGACTGTATAACCAGCCCGGTCAAATTCTTCACCAGGAGTCCAATACTTTATGGAAGTTTCACGACTTACACATTCCAGAATAAAGATTCCGTCTTTACGAAGAGAGGCTGCAATATTTGAAAGAATCTGCATATCTTCTTCTTCAGTATCACAATACCCAAATGAAGTATATAAATTAACTGCGCAGTCATACAAACGGTCTGATTTGAATGTTCGCAAATCTGAATTAATCAAACGCAAAGGCACTCCCTCTGCTTCTGCACTTTCTGCTGCCGCATCCAGTTCTGTCTGAATAATATCCACACCTGTAACATCAAGTCCAAGGGCTGCCAGTTCTACTGAAATGCGGCCAAGCCCACACCCAGCATCAAGAACTGAATCACCCTCTTTTAAGCCAGCAATTTCTTTTACCAGTCTGGCAACATCTGGTGCTTCTGCCCAGCGGGCATCATCAAACATAATAGGTGCGTAATATGTCCAGAATTCTTCAGATTCAAACCACTCAGCCATTTTATACCTCTTTAGTTCTTCAATTGAACGTAAGTCTTACCGGCACCACCATCTTCTGCAGGGGCCGCTGAAAATTCTTCTACAACTGGGCTGTGGGAAAGATAATCTTTTACTGCCTGCATAAGAATTCCATCTCCTTTTCCATGAATTACACTAAAATGAGGAAAATTATTCAGTACACACAAATCAATCTGGCGTTCAAGGGCCTTTATTGCCTCATCAGCCCGCATACCTAAAAGACGGAGCTCAAAAACAGGTCTGGCAACATCTTTTTCTGTAATGGAAACACCATTAACCATCTGACTTGATAATTCAAAAGAAACATCTGGAGAAAGTTCCACATCTTTTTTAGGAATCAGTTTCAAGTCCTTTTCTTTCATTGTCATTTTTACGCTGCCAAACTGAACCTGCCATACACCCTTGCGAACATTTTCAATCAACACGCCTTCATTACGATTAGCACCTGCAATAACTGAAGCTCCTGGCTCAAACTGTAAAATCTGATTTTTTATTGATGCAGCTACCCCAGTTTTTACAGAAGATGAATAGTTATCATCAGAAATGATTGTACTGGCTGTTTTCAGGGCTTCTGCATTGCTCAACTTCTTTTTTGTTTTCTTTGTACTGGCAGGATGCTTCTGTTTTGATATTTCTTTTGCAAAAGCTTCTTCATCTCTGGCAAGTTTTTCTTCCTCGGCTTCAATTTTTCCTTCCAGGCGTTCTGTGTTTTCTGTAAGTTCAGCAATAAACTGTTTTACACCAAGAGTCTTTTCCCTGGTAATTTCACCTTCCTTAAGACTTCTCACAAGATTTTCCAGCTGACGGCGACTATGAACAAGGAAATCATTCAATTCCTGCTGCTTTCCTTTTTTCAGTTCATTTTCTTTTCGACGTAATTCCAGTTCTTTTGATTTTAATCGCTGATATTTATCTTCTGCATCATTGGCTTTCCGTTCTGCTTCTTTCTGAATCTTATTTAATTCAATATGCTTTCGGTTCAATCCTCGAATCAAAGCCGAAACATCAGCCTGTTCTGTTGCAATGTAATCTCTGGCTGCCTTACAAATAACACCAGGAAGTCCACTTTTCTGGGCAATATCCAGGGCATGACTTTCCCCAGGTACTCCCATCATCAAATGATAAGAAGGAGATAAAGTGTTTTGATTAAACTCCACAGATGCATTTATACAGCTAGGATTTGTATAACCGTAATTCTTTAGAATTCCCTGATGGGTTGTTACAAGGACAAAGCTCTTTTTTTTAATCAACTCATCCAGAACTGCCATAGCAATTGCAGTACCTTCCTGAGGGTCTGTACCGCTTCCAAGTTCATCCAAAAGAACAAGAGTATCTGCTCCTGCCGCATTTACAGCCTGAGCAATATTCTTCATATGACCGCTGAAGGTTGAAAGGCTCTGGTCTAAAGACTGATCGTCACCTATATCTGCAAAAACATTACTGAATACCGGCAATCTGGTTCCATCACTGGCTGTAATTGGAAAACCGGCTTGGTTCAACATTGAAAGTAAGGCAAAAGTCTTTAGACTGACAGTCTTACCACCTGTATTAGGTCCAGTAATAATAAGAACCCGTTTTTCATCCATAAAGCGAATATCAATTGGAACAGCATTACTGCCAAGCAAAGGATGACGTGCCCCCAAAAGCAGAGGAGGTTCTGAATTTCTGATTGGTTGAGCATAAGTACAGTTATGTTCACTTCCCCATCGTTCAGCTGCCTGAGTTGTGTCAAATAAACACATTACAGGAAGACCGTCTCTTATTGCAGGAATAGAAGGCTGCAGGCTTGCTGTAAGTTCTGTAAGAATCTTTTTTATAACTGCCTGAAGTTCATATTCCTTTTGAATCAGCTCATTACTACACAAAACCGCTTCCTGAGGTTCAACATAAACAGTCTGGGCAGTCTGACTTACCTCATGAATAATTCCAGGAATACGATTCTGCAAGCTGGATTTTACTGCCAGAACCTGACGACCATTTCTTAAGACAGGCACATTACTTTCCAGAACATTTGCCAGCTTCTGATCGGAAGTAAACTGCTGCATAATAGTCTTGATTTTACTATTCAAACTGGCAATCTGTTTTCTTATATTACTGATTTCTGGTAAATCCCGCATTTCTCCATCAGGAGTAATTACGCGAAAAATCTTTTTTTCAGTTTCTGTAAAATCAGGAAGAAGCTCTGCCTGTTCTGCCAGCAGTTTAAGCTCCAAATCAATTCTGTGATTTTCTATTCCTTCCTTTACATTTTTTGCACTGATTACAAACTGACCAATAGAGTGCACCTGTTCCAAAGTTAAAGCTGCGCCGTTTGCCTTAATAATTGGAATTAATGGCTTTACCGGTTCCCAGGCAGAAACAGGATTTTTATGGGTTGCAGCAAAATATGCTCCCCACTCCCGTCCCATATTTTTAAGTTTTTCAATTTCATCAATTTTTTTCAGGGGCTCCCTATCCAAAAGAGATTTTTTTCCTTCTTCAGAGACACAATACCCTGCAACCTCTTCACGAATACGGAAGAAGTCTATTTCATGTAAAGTTTTAGTATTCATAATTATTCACAAAAATTGATATTCGGATTCAGCCCGAATATGACAGTTTAAATTAAGATTCTAATCTTCCCAACTACCTGTCTGAATTTCATGGGAAATTCT
Organism: Treponema sp.; assembly: GCA_016297805.1. Lineage (GTDB taxonomy): Bacteria > Spirochaetota > Spirochaetia > Treponematales > Treponemataceae > Treponema_D. Next base: position 5,070 of record JAEDFX010000089.1, read on the forward strand.
CTTCCAGCTGTCATAACGTTCTGGTGTAATATCGCCCCGTTCTACAGCTTCAAGAATAGCACATTCAGGTTCTGTTATATGTTTGCAATTCATGCCGAATTTACATTTTCCTACAAAAGGCTCAAATTCACGGAAATACATTGCCAGAGCTTCCGCTTCAATATCATCCAATACAAAGCGACGAATACCAGGAGTATCAATTATATTGGCTTTACGCCCCTGAACACCTTCTGTAAGGGTTTCGTTCAATGTTAAATGAATAAGAGTTCCTTTAGTTGTTGTATGTGCACCACGGCCATATTTTTTAGAAAGGCTTCCTGTTTTTAATACACAGCTGTTGTCCATAACATTGATTAATGAAGATTTTCCAACACCAGATTGACCTACAAAAGCAGAAAGATGATCTTCCAGCAATTCTGCGAACTCTGTCATTCCTTCTCCAGTTTTCGCAGAAAGTCTAAGAACCTTATATCCTAGAGCTTCCCAAATGGTAAGACGGCGTTCAATTTCTTCATACTCTTCTGCACGACCATCAGTCTGCATATTTTCAGCTAAGTCCCATTTATTACAGACAATCACAGGTGTAATTCCCTGATGTTCCGCCTGAGCTAATGCACGGTCTGTAAAACGAGGACGGAAAGGTGGTTCATCTGGAGTAGTAACAAGAATCAAATAATCAAGATTTGAAGCAAGTAGCTGAGGACAACGGCCTTTTACATTCCAGCGGAGGAAAGTATTTTTACGTTCAGAAAGAGAAATTATCTGACCTTTTTCATCGTTTAAAGGATCTGGTTCAACTTCAACAATATCACCAGGTGCAATAGGATTGTAAAATTCCTTTTCAGTTTTTATAACTTTACCCTTAATTGTACAATTGCGGGTAACCTCATCTTCACATTCAACAGTAAACAGATTATTTGTTCCTGCTATAACAGTACCTTTCAATTTTTCTCCCTAATTATTGTAAACCTTCAATTTCATCAAACAAAGCGGCGTACAAAGTTGCTTTATCACTATTAGTAGTTTTGATTGTTATTGCCATTCTTCTTGCAATTTCCATAACTACTTTATATCCAAAATAAAAAAAAATGATAGAATTAAAGATAGAACTTTCTTTTTCATTTTTTCCCTTCTGAAACATTTTTAAAAACCAACAAGACACCTGCTTAGATTGTACAAAAAAAATCAATTCTTATATAGAGGTAAATTTCTTATCCTTTTGAAAACAGCTTTACAAAAAAAAATCCCGTGCAGGTAAATATTGCACGGGATTTAAAACTATTACATTTTTTCAAGATAAGGCACAAGAACAAGATTCATAGCGTTCTTGATTACCTGTAAAGTACACTGAGCAAGATACAAACGAGCACCTGCCAGCTCCTTGTTTTCTGCATTCACAATCGAACAGTTCTGATAGAACTTGCTGAACAATTTTGCTACTTCGTAAACATAAGCCGCAACTCCACTTGGATCAAGATTTTCAGCACCACGCTCTACAATCGCAGGATAATCACCAAGCTGCTTAATCAAAGCCCATTCATCTTCAGTAGAAAGCATTGCAACTGCCTCATCAGAAGTATTTATTGTAATACCGGCTTCTGCAGCCTTTCCAAGAATTGAATTAATGCGGGCACCCATATACTGCAAGTAAGGACCTGTATTTCCATTAAAACTTAAGCTTTCTGCAGGATTGAACAACATATCTTTAATTGGTGTTGCCTGAAGCATGTAATAATGCAGGGCACCAAGAGCAACCTTTTCGGCAACTTCATCAGCATCGCCAACTTCACCATCACGTCCACGTTCTTTAATTGCTTCAAGAGCATCGGCATGAAGTGAATCAACCAGATCATCAGCATCAACAACTGTACCTTCACGGCTCTTCATACGTCCACTTGGAAGATTTACAAGACCGTAGCTAAGATGGAACAGCTTATCTGCCCAGTCAAAGCCAAGTTTTTTCAGAATATGGAACAAAATCTTAAAGTGATAGTTCTGTTCACTGGCAACAACGTATACAAGCTGATTGAATGCCCAGTCTGCATGACGGCTGATTGCAGTACCAATATCCTGTGTAATATAAACAGAAGTACCATCTTTACGAAGAAGAACCTTTTCGTGATTATCTTCATCTTTTCCCTTGCCAACAACGTCAGTTACATCAATACGAACTGAACCATCTTCTGCCTTAAAGAATACGCCTTTTTCCAAGCCTTTTAAGATTTCATCCTTTCCTTTAAGGTAAGTATCGCTTTCAAAGTAATATTTATCAAAGCTGATTCCTGTACGGGCATATGTTTCTTTTACACCGTCAAATGTCCAATCATTCATTTTCTGCCATAAAGCACGAACTTCAGGATCTCCTGCTTCCCATTTAATAAGCATTTCTTCTGCCTGTTCTGCAGCTTCTGGATGAGGAACTGAATTAGGATCATCCTTTTTTCCCTTCAACCACTGATCAAATTCAACATAACACTGACCTACAAAGTGATCACCTTTCATTCCAAGACATTCCGGTGTATCACCCTTTTCTTCATGGAACCATTTATAAGCCAGCATAGATTTACAGATGTGAACACCACGGTTATTAATAAGGTCAACTTTACAAACATCAGCACCTGCTGCTTTAAGAATACGGCTGACTGATTCACCAAGAGCATCATTACGAACATGACCAAGATGAAGAGGCTTATTTGTATTTGGTGAAGAAAATTCAATCATTACCTTGCGGCCTTCCAGCGGCTTTTTACCCTGCTGATTGAAAGAACCATAATTTTCACCCTGAGCAGCAACAGCAGCAAGAATTGGAGCCGCAGCACCAGCTTTATCAAGCTTAATATTTACATAAGGGCCTACTGCAAGAACCTGACCAAGAGAACATTCCTTTATCTGTTCAGCAACGCCTGCAGCAATCTGTGGAGGAGCCATACGGGCAGCCTTTGCAAAAATGAACATTGGAGCACCAAGATCACCCATTTCTGGATTTGGGGCACTCTGAACAACAATTTTATCAACAAGTCCTGCTTCTAATTCAATACCTTTTGCCGCAAAGAAATCAGCAACAGCTTTAGAAACTATAGACTTAAATTCAACTTTAGCATCTGCCATAAAATAACAACTCCTATACACTATGTATTGTGAAATAATATCAATTTTCATGATTTTTAACAACGGAGTAGATTTTTTTACTATTGAGATTATATTTGATTGTATTTATTATTATAGAAAAATATGAAAAAACAGTTTTTTTTACTTTCACTTATTTCAGTCTTATCTATTTCACTTCCCGGATGCAGAAACATCAATACCGAGGATGATTATTATTACAAAGAATATTTAAACGTAAATGGCATTGATATCGAATTATATGGCAAAGGTTATGGCACATATGGACAGCTTTTACCAAAATACTATGAAGGTTCTGTAGATTCTATATTTGACCCTTCTACAGATTTTTCCTTCATAACCACCAGCAATGACAATTCATCTTCCAGTTATAACGAAATATACATTACACTTACACTGAACAGACATATATCAACTTTATCTACAGAATTTGATACAGAAGATTCCACAGTATTATCATCTTTCCGAATCACTTATAAAACACCACAAGACACAGAAAAAGACAGCGAGCATTCCATTGCTTCCTCATTCAAGAAATCCAGCACCTACAAAGTAGATGCGGACGTTACAACAATGACCCTTTATATCCGTCAGAATAAATATTATTCCAGCAGTCACAAAATAGAAGAATTACGCAATAAACTTGCCCATAATAAATTTACAATAAAAAAATTTATTCCTGAATAAATTTTACAAATTTTTTATTTTTTTTGTATTTTGCTATTGACACTTTTTTTTATAAATTATATATTAATCAAGCATTCGCAAGAATGAGTTGGGCTACTAGCTCAGTAGGTAGAGCAACGCCCTTTTAAGGCGTGGGTCACTGGTTCGAATCCAGTGTAGCTCAGTAAAGGACTTCTGGTATCAGAAGTCTTTTTTTTTTGCTTAAATGCAAATAATACAATAACTTAGGTAAGTTTTACCTAAAATTTTAGTGAACCTT
>JAEDFX010000235.1 GCA_016297805.1 Treponema sp.
TTACAGAAGCTCAGGCTTACAATGATTCAAAAGATGGCCGACTTTATTACTGCCCGGAAATGAAAATTGTTCCAGACGGATTTTTTACCTGGGCTGGTAATTTGCTTGAAGTAACTGATGTAGAAAAATTGAAGGCGGCAATTTTTGCTTTGCTTAAAACTACAAGGGAATTTATTCTTGCCCGCAAACCTGCAGAAAAAGCTGATTGCAAAACTAAAGTTGACTACGAAGCATTTCTTGAATGGTACCAGGAAATGAGTCTTACTTGGAAACGTTTAAGATATTTCTGCGACAATAATATGGTAGAAGAAGCATATACAGATGCCTGTTATTTGCAGGAGGAATTTCTGTACATCGCTCAGGATTTTAAGATTGAAGAATTGAACCTGCTTGATTCCTTTAATCCAAAAAATCTTTCTTTGCTTAAAAATCGTGCAGACCAGCTGGAAAAAATCATTCTGGATGTTTTCAAGGTGCAGAATATTCAGCTGAAATCTTATGCCAGCGTTGATGATTTTTTAGAAGCACAGAAATAGGAAAATCAGGAGAAAACATTGAGATATAGAAATGCCAATGACATTTTTCCTGATGAGCTTCTGAAAGAGATTCAAAAATATTCCCAGGGAGAACTGATTTACATTCCAGAACAAACAAAGAAAAACTGGGGTGAAAAATCCGGTTCCCGGGAATACTATGTAACTCGGAATGCAGAAATCCGAAAACAGCATCAGGACGGAAAAACAATTGCCCAGCTTGCTGACGAATTTGCACTTTCCACAGATTCAATTCGGCGGATATTGTATAGGTAGGAAAAGGAACTTATATTTGACGATTAAAAATCGTTATGTTATATTAAACGAAAGGAAATGCCCAAACATTTGGTCATCTCCACTTTTTGGTTTTATGTCCCAAAAGGACAGCAGGCCGCTTCAGTGTTCGAGACTGGGCGGCCATTTTTTTACTCTTTCTTATCTTTTAGGTAAGCGAGTATTCCTATAACTGCACAAACTAAAGTTCCTACACATGAAATGATAGCAACAATAAGTCCTATTATAGTCATAGAAAGCCTCCCAATATTATATTTCAGCAAAAGCTGATTGAGTTTGGGAGACGCCGCCTGTTCAGGCATTTCCATCAGTCACATTATAGTTCAAATTCAATTTAGTGTATATATTTATCAATAATTATATTGATATATTTATTATTCTTTATTACTATATATCTATAGACTTTTGGAGGAAATATGTTCGCAGTTCAATCAAATGCCGCAAATGCACTGAAAATGATAAACGCAATGGTTCCAATCACCCGTTTTAATAAAGGGGAAGCTGGAAAAATTATTGAGGAAGTTAAACGGGACGGTATTCGGGTGATTGTAAAAAACAACGTTCCTGAATGTATTATGATTACTGTTGAAGAATATAATGCCCTTATTGAAGCTGCAAATAAGACAGTTATTCTGAATCAGTCAAAAGAATGGGAAGAAAAGCGCAAGGCCTGGATTCAAAAAGTTCGTGCAAATGTTCAGCCTCCAATGCCACCTAGAATGAGTGTTGCAGAAGCCCTTGAAAAATATGGTTCTCGACCTATAGAAGTTGATGAAGAAGCAATCAATGAATTAAGGAGAATCAGTACTTTATGATTTTATTAGATACAAATATTCTAATCGATTACTGGCGTAAACCAGAAGAATTATTAAAACTAAACATCTCAAAAGATAAACATTCAATCTGTGGAGTTGTAAAATCTGAACTTTTACATGGTGCAAAAGATGATAAAGAGGCTGATCGTATGCTGGGATTTTTCCAATCCTTCAATCTTATCACCGTAGACGAATACGACTGGGAGTTTTCCGGAATGATGCTCCAGAATTTCCGCCAGGAAGGATATTCTATTCCAGTGACAGATACATTAATTACATATCTTGGAATTAAATACGATATTCCAGTCTGGACAAAGGACCATCACTTTAAGCTGATTCAAGCCGTTTACCCTGAATTGAAGCTGTACGAAATGTAAA
>JAEDFX010000090.1 GCA_016297805.1 Treponema sp.
CACTTTTAAATCCTTGTGCAGATCCAACTTTCAAAATTATTTTTACTGATGATTCAGATGAATCTCGTGGTGCCCTAACTTGTTTTCTGTCCGATATTCTGGACAAACAGGTTACAGATGTAGTGCTTCAACCTAATGAACTTTCCGGAGAAACTCTGGACGATAAGCAATCTGAATTTGACATTAACTGCAAAATAGACGGTAAAGTGGTTAATATTGAAATGCAGGGAAGAAATGAAAATACTTGTTATGGCAAGCGGGCAGAGTATCATGCAGCCCATATCCTAAATCATTATACGCCAAAAGGAAAGGGCTGGCAGGATATTCCTCAGGTTTTTCAGATTTCTGTTCTTAACTTTATTTTTGATGAAGAAGAGTCGAACTGCATAAACTGGTATTTCATGAGAAATGAAAGAGGACGTGGTGTTGCAAATCTCCTTAATATTATTTTTATTGAGTTGCCAAAGATAAAACATTTACCTGATGATGTTTCAAAATTGACGAAACCCCAGATGTGGGGTAAATTCTTCTTGTACGCTTCTAATAAAGAGAAACAGGACTTTGTAAAGGAACTTTGTAAACATAACAGGGGGATTAATATGGCAGTAACAGTACTTGAACATGTTAGTGAAGATGAAATGAATTGGTACCATGAATCCAGATACTGGATGCATGTTTCAGATATGATAACTGCAGAACGTCATGCAACTGAAACTGGTATGGCAAAGGGTCTAGAAGCTGGCTTGGAAAAAGGTATGAAAGAGGGCCTTGAAAAAGGAATACAGCAAGGTTTGCAGCAGGGAATACAACAAGGAATTGAACAAGGAATTGAACAAGGAACTAAACAGGCTAACCTTGAAAATGCAAAAAAAATGTTAGAATGTAATATCGACTTTGATACAATCTATAAAGTTACAGGAATCTCAGAAGACGAATTATTAAAATAGGTTAGATTCTTGGGTATACCCTCCTTAAAAGGCATGCCCAAGAGGTATAGATGGCTATTTAGCAGGAGGAACATCTAATTCCATATCCGACAATGGAAATGTACAGCATGGATGGATGAAGTTGTATTTCAAATCTGCTTTGCGGCGGAAATCCAATTTGGCAGGCATCCAGTAATTACCGCTTTTTACTAATGAGTGACACCAACCACATTCACCAGAGCGACAACGGTTTGGTACTGCAATTCCATTTTTTTCCAGAATCTGGAGAATAGTATCGTCACTGCTTCCTGTAACTGTGCGGGTTTCATCACATATTGTAACTGTGATTTTTACTTCGGCAGGAGCGTTTCCCGGGTAACCTTCCTGAGTTTTAGCACTGTGAATTTCCCCGAACATTTCGTGTCGAATATATTTCTTTTCAAGATTCAGCTTTTTCAGTTCATTGTCCATAAAGTTATACATGGCTTGTGGACCGCAAAGGAAAACCGAGAAAAGAGTTTCTGGTGCATATTTTTTGATTAATTCTGCAGTTAAGAATCCATGTTCAAATCCTTCCTTTTCTTCGTTACTTAAAACATGAACAACTTTTATTTTGCTGGATTGTTGTTGTAACTCATCAAACTCTTTTTTGAAAAGAATAGAATTTGAATCACGACTTCCATACAATAAAATTAAATTAAAATCTTCATCCCCATGAACGATAGATTTTGCGAAACTTAAAAATGGAGTTATTCCTGACCCGCCTGCAATTCCTACAACAGTTGGAGCATCACGGAGTCCAACGTAGTCAAAATTTCCCTCAGGGGCAGAAATCTGTACTTCTGTGCCTACATTCCAGTTATCAAGAATATAGTTAGACACAAGACCGTCTTTAGCTGATTTTACAGTAATTTGATAATATCCAGTTTCTCCCAGACTTTCGTAAGGTGCGGAAGAAAGAGAGTAGGCACGGGTAATTTTCAATCCATTTATTTTCAGAAAAACAGTTATATATTGACCTGATGCAAAATATGCCAGCCGGGAAGTTTTTTTATCCCTGTCAGGAGATAATGTAAAGGTTTTGCAGTCCAGTCCGTGTTCTTCTACTGCTGTGATTTTTACAGCTTGAAATGCAGGATGAAGTGTTTTAGCTAAAGCATTTATTGGATATTCTTTTGGAATTGGTTTTATTATTGCATTTTTGAATCTGGAATGTCGTTCTTTCATTAGTTCTAGGAATGCACCAATTTTCAAGGAGTTAATTTTCAGTTTTCTCATTATTTGTTTTTACGCTCCCATAAAAAGTCAAGAAGATTGTTTCAACAATCGATTTGACTTTTTACGCTGTTCCGTAATGTAATGAGGAACAGCAGTTCAAGAATAAGTTTGCAACGCAAACTTTAGGTAAGATAAAGCCGCGCTATTTTAGCGGTTTTATCTTAGCCTCCTTTTTAATATCTGTAATAATTCTATTAGCGACTCTGCGGCCTGATTTATATGTCTGATTATAACCAAGAGATTCTTCCGTATGAGCCCCTACAAAATGTAAGTGCTTGATAGTTTCTTCTTTTAGACTGTTCATTGTTCTTAAGAAAATTCCATCCCAGTTGCTGCGCTGATATCCATAAGGAGTGCCATTTGGTGTTCCCAGATATCGGCTGTAAGTTACTGGAGTTGCAACTTCTATTTCTTCTATGTAAGGTTTTATTTTGATTCCTGTAGATTTTTCGTAGAAATCAATCATCTTTTCTGCAATTTTCAGTTTTGTTTTTTTATAGTCCTCTGGTTTGATTTTAGCCCATTCGTCTCCTACAACTGCTGCAGTAATACTCATATGGGTTGTTCCTTCTGGACTGCATTCTGGAATTGCGATGTTAAGTGCATTGGCAATTATCCAGCTGTTGCCACCAAGTCCACTGCAACTTTTCCATTGGTCATTGGAATCTGCTTTATCTACAATAAAGGTTGTGTAATCTTTTATACCCAATTCCTGTACTGTTTTATTCAGTCCCATGTGAACATTTATAAAAGAAAAAGCAGGTTTTCTTGCACTGGATTTTTGAATTTCAAATAATGGAACTCTGCGTTTTTCCACCATATGACCAAAAACATCTTCTGGGAAACAGTTACATACTACATAATCTGCATAGTATTTTTTCCCGTTGGCAACTACTCCATAAGCATATTGAGATTTTATATGTCTTTTTGTGAGGATTTTTGTGACTGGAGTATTGTAAAAAATTTTACCTCCATTTTTACGAATAACTTTATCTAAAGAAAGGGAGAATTCATGGGAAAACATGGAAGGAAGACCTGCACCATCTTTAAGGTAGCAGTAATCCATCATTCCCATCATAAATGCATTTACTGTTTCTGTAGGTTCTCCAATATAAGTCCAGTATGGAGTAATCATGTGCTGAATCTTTTTTGGGATATTCAGAAGATCCATTACTTTATCTGAAGAATGAGCAACCATTCTAAAAGTATTGAAAATTGCAGGAAGATCTTTGAAATGAAATTTCTTATTTCCCAGTTTTTCAGCTTCATCCATGGCTTCTTTTTCTAATTCTAGAAAACGACGAACTTTTTCCGAGCTTCCAGGACTTTCTTTTTCTATAATTTTGTAGAATTCTTCAAAATCAGCCGGAAAGGTTACGTCGAAAGGTTCTTCTGGATCTACAGAAATAACCCTGTACAAAGATTTGTCGTAGATGAAGGTTGCATCAGAGTGCATCTCATCAAACATTTTACGAGTATTTCCAGGGTTTTCTTCAGAGCCGACTTCACACATTTCATGCAGAGATGGTTCTATTTCAAATCTTCCTCGTCTAAAGCTTGTTACAGCTCCACCTGGAAGATTATGCTTTTCAAATAAAAGAGTTTTTAATCCTTGCTGGCTTGTATAAGTAGCAGCGGCAAGTCCACCGTTTCCTGCACCAACAACAATTACATCGTATTTTTCGGAATTATTCATTTTTCCTCTATAATAAAGAAATTAATTCATCAAGATTTTCTACAGTTGTTGCCCAGCTGGTTGCAAAACGGACTGCAGTATGATTTTCATCGACTTTTTCCCAGAAACTGAACTTTACCTTTGTGGAAAGATCATTCATACGGTTGTTTTCAAGAATTACAAATTGCTGATTTGTTGGAGAATCCAGCAGGAATTTATAGCCTTTTTCTTTAAGAACGGCTTTAAGCTTATCTGCCATTGCAATTGCATGCTTACTGATTTCAAAATACAAATCATCTGTGAACAATTCATCAAACTGAACACCAAGTACACGACCTTTTGCTAAAAGTGCACCGTGTTTTTTAGTAAGGTTTACAAAGTGAGCAGGTTGATTGTTTTTTGTGAAAACTACTGCTTCTCCACAGAGTGTACCAACTTTTGTTCCTCCGATATAGAAAACATCACAAAGTTTTGCTATTTCTGGAAGGGTAAGGTCGCATTCGGAACTTGCAAGTCCGTAACCTAAACGAGCGCCATCTATAAAAAGAGGAAGCTTATACTGATGGCAAACTTCGCTTATTTCTGTAAGTTCTTTTTTAGAATAAAGAGTACCGTATTCAGTTGGGAAAGAAATATATACCATGCCGGGGAAAACCATATGTTCGTGGTTTCCGTCATTGTAGAAATCCTGTAAATAAGCACCAAGTTCATCAGCCTGCATTTTTCCATTATGACCAGGAATTTCCAGAACCTTGTGGCCTGTATATTCAATGGCTCCTGCTTCATGAACTGCAACATGACCTGTTTTTGCGGCAACTACTCCTTCGAAAGGTTTAAGAATGGAATCTATAACCAGCTGATTTGTTTGAGTCCCGCCTACAAGAAGTGCAACTTGTGCTTCAGGACAACCACATGCCTTTGCGATTTTTTCTTTTGCAGAATCACAGTATTTATCTGCACCGTAACCGCTAAGTGGTTCAAGATTTGTTTTAATCAGCTTGTCTAAAAGTTTTGGATGACAGCCTTCAAGATAATCGCTTTCAAAATTTAACATAATGACCTCGTTATAAGGAAAGATTTTTCAGTTCTTTTCCTTCCATGTTGTAAAGTGTGATTGTTTTATTTTCGTATACTGCAAATCCAGCTTCTGTATCTCCTTTTGGAAGGGATGTGGAACCTGGATTACAGATTATTATTCCCTGTTGATTTTTTTCCAAAACGGAAACGTGGGTGTGTCCGTAAAATACAACTGCAGGGGCAGAAAGTTTTGGTTGTTTTGCAGTTAAAGGGCATCCTGAAGGAAGATTTCCATCTGCAAGAAGTGGTGCATAAACATGACCATGAGAACAGAAGAACTGAACACCTTCGTCTACAATCAGAACAAAATCGGCCATCACAGGAAAACTTAAAACCATCTGGTCAACTTCGGCATCGCAGTTTCCCCGGCATGCAAAAATTTTTGAGGCAAGAGGATTTAAAAGTTCAACTACACCTTTAGGATTATGTCCCTGGGGTAGTGGATTTCTTGGACCATGGTATAAGATGTCGCCAAGAATAATCAGTTTATCACAATTCATATTCTGGAACTGCTCAACAATTATTTTGCAGGCAGATTCTGAACCGTGAATATCAGAACAGATTAAATATTTCATAAGTGCTTCTATTTTATCACACCTAGAACAATTCCGAAAATAATAATTGCAGCACAGAAGAAACGATATGCGGTATTTTTTTCTTTAAATATGAATTTTCCACCAACTATGGTTACGATACAGACGCTTTGTTTAATAAGAGTCATAACTGTAATTCGACTGTCCGCCATGCCGTTGGCTATGAATAGAGCTTTATCTGCAATTACAAACATTACTGCCAAAGCCCATACATATCCATTTTTGAAAACGTTAAGACGGATTTTTTCGTGGGTTACAAGAACATAAATAAGATAATAACTGACTAGGAAAAGCATATACCAGAACTGCAACTGAGAACTAGTTAAATCTTTCATAAGGATTTTATCCAGGAATCCGGAGCAGGAATTGAGAAAGCAGGAAATAAAGGCTAGAAACACATAGAAAGAAGTTGGGAACTTTTGCTGAGTCTGTTCAACTGGAGAAATAATAGCGTTTTCTTCTATACTAAAAAGCTTTTTCAAGAATGGAGGCTTGAACTTAAGAAGTAAAAGACCAGTACAAACTGTAATCAATCCGAAAATCTGATAAATGGAAAGAACTTCCCCTAAAAGAAAGACTCCAAATGAAGTTCCAAAAATGACTCTGGAAAGACCTAGAATTCCGTATAAACTTACAGGAAGATGCTTAAGGGAACGGAAACTAAAAATCCATGCCAGGAAAATACAGAAAGATTTTATTGCAATAATGATGAAGAAGTGAGGTTCAATTCCCATTGCTTTTGGGGCCTGGGGAACTACAAACAAGAATGAAAGCAGTGTGTAAACAACAAGAACTTCCATCACTGTATTTTTTGCCATTGCCTTTTTTTTGGCGATTTCACGGGCACCTTTAAACAAACCGTAAAGTAGAACTAAGAGCATCCACATAATAAAAACCTCACTCCCATTATACCAAGTTTTCTAAAACTTCTAAATAAGATATAATGTGACAATCATGTCAGACATTAGCGATCCATGTACTGCAACTTCTCTTATGTTTGGAATTGGTGGTGCGGCAGCTTTTAATCTTTCCATGGGGGCTGGCAAAAAGGATACTGCTGGAAAATTTGTAGGCAATGCTCTTATTGCTGCAGGTTCTATCGCTTTAGTCATCACACTGATAGGCGAGATTTTTCTTACGCCAATGCTTAAATTTTTTGGTGCAACAAATAACATTCTTCCTTATGCAAAAGAATATACTCGTATTACTGCAATTGGTTTTCCATTTCTGATTATTACAGTAAGTGGCGGTCATATGATTCGTGCGGACGGCAAGCCAACTGTTTCCATGATTTGTAATTTGACAGGTGCAATTATTAATACTGGACTGGATGCACTTTTTGTTATTGGATTTGGATGGGGAATGAAGGGTGCTGCAGCGGCTACAGTGATTGGACAGGTTATCAGCTGTAGTATTGCAGTTTATCATCTGGCACATTTTAGAACTGTAAAGCTGACTAAAAATGACTGGCTTCCTGATATGAAAATCATCCTTCGGGTTGCCAATCTTGGTATGAGTCAGGGATTTAATCAGATAGCTATGATGGTCGTACAGATTGTCTTGAACAATTCTCTGAAGCATTATGGGGCACTTTCAATTTATGGCGAAGATATTCCTATTGCGGTTGTTGGAATCTCTTCAAAACTGGCAATGCTGTATTTCTCCTTCTGTATTGGAATTTCTCATGCAGTGCAACCAATCGCTTCATTTAATTACGGGGCTAAAAATTATTTGCGTACACGACAAGCTTACACAAAAGCAATTATGGCGGGTTCCGTGATTTCTGTTTTAGCATTTACAATTTTCCAGCTTTTCCCACGTCAGATTATTTTCTTGCTTCCATTGATTTGGGGAATCAACGGTATGATGTTTGCAGGGGCAATTGCGGATGCTTTGGCATTTGTTATGGCACTTTCATTTGCGATTAGAGAATTTAGTAGGCCAGAGTATAAAAACATTTTTAAACTACAAGTTTAATGACTTTTTTTTGAAAAAATATTAGTATTTTATTCATCAAACTTAAATATTGTTCATGGGTTTATTCCTTGAACACAAAAAAATGGACCGTTGGTCCGGAGTTATCAATTTTTTTAGAGGTGCGTATGTTCACAATTAACACAGGAATTATTCAGTCAGTATCAGCAGGAATTAGCGGACACATTGTTCATTTGAATCTAGTACGCAATTCTAATGTCAACGTGGTGGTGCGTGACAATTTTGATAATGAAGTTTTTGTGAGAAGGGAGAACAAAATAAATCTATGGAGAAAATCAAATTTTTAAAACCAGTTATAGATCTTAAGGGTACAGGTACCCAAATCAAATCATTAAGAAAAGAAAGTGGATTTTCTGTGCGTGATATTCAGGAAATTTTCGGCTTTGAATTTCCACAGGCCGTATATTCTTGGGAACAGGGTAAAAATGTTCCAACAATCGACAATCTTCTAGTTTTATCAAAACTCTTTAAGGTTTCCATGGATGAAATTATTGTAACTAGAAATGTTGAAGTTGATGTAATCTGTTCTGCTGAAACTGCTGAGAAAATCTGCAATAAGAAATGTGAAAACTGTAAATATAAGCTTTCTGCTTAGTGTGATTTGTAAAATTTATCAAAAGTAGCAAATAGTACAGTCTAAAATCCAAAGTCTACTACCTAATAATGTAATTTATTACATTGAAAAACTAGGGGATATCTACTATTATTTACAATGTAAGGATTTAACTATGTGTGGAATAGTAGGATACATTGGAAATAAAAATGCAGCTCCTGTATTAATCAGAGCGCTTAAAAAACTGGAATACCGCGGATATGATTCTGCAGGAATTGCTGTATATTCTGGAGAAGACATCCTTGTAAAAAAGGCAAAGGGTGCCCTTAAGAATCTTGCAGAAAAGATTACAGGGGAAACAATTCCTTATACAACAAAGGACAAGGAATTTGACGCCGCAGAACTGGCACTTTTTGATAAGACCGGCAGTTTCATAGACGGTACTCTTGGAATCGGACATACACGCTGGGCAACTCATGGAGAACCTAGCGATACAAACTCACATCCTCATACAAGCATGGACGGTACAATTTCTATCGTTCATAACGGAATCATCGAAAACTATGCAGAACTTAAGGCAAAACTTCAGGCAGAAGGCGTAGTATTCAAGAGCCAGACAGATACAGAGGTTGTAGTTCATCTTATCGATAAAATCTACAGGGAAGAAAAAGACATCTTCAAGGCTGTAAAAAAGGTTCTTCACCTTCTTGAAGGTTCATATGCCCTTGGAGTTGTATGTAAGGATTATCCAGACCGCATTATTTGTGCAAGAAAGGAAAGTCCACTTATCATCGGTATTGGTAAGGGTGAAAATTTCATTGCTTCCGATGTTCCAGCAATTCTCGAACACACTCGCGATGTTTATTATCTGGGCGAAAAAGAAATCGCCGTTTTGTATACAGACCACGTTGATATGTTCAACTTTGAGGGTGAAAAAATCATCAAGGAAGCAAAGCATGTTGAATGGGATCTGGATGC
>JAEDFX010000091.1 GCA_016297805.1 Treponema sp.
AGCATCACCCTGCGGAGGTGAGGGTCGCACGTTCGAATCGTGTCAGTCTCAAAGAATAAGTCAGTCGATTAAGACTGGCTTTTTTTTTGCCCTAAATTATTTATAAGGAATGTTTTATGGTTAAACACGTAATTTTATGGACATTAAAAGAAATGTCTGACGCAGAAAAGAAAGAAGTGAAAGCAGGAATTAAAACTAGTCTTGAAGCATTAAAGGGAAAGATTCCAGGCCTTATTGATATAAAAGTCAATACAGAAGGTCTTCCAAGTTCTACAGTAGACCTGATGCTTGATTCTACTTTTGAATCAGCAGAAGCCTTAAAAGCATACTCTGTTCACCCGGAACACGTTGCAGCAGCCGACACAAAAGTTCGTCCTTTTACTGCAAACCGTGCCTGTTTGAACTACGAAATATAAAAAAAGGGGCTGTCCTAAAAATAATGAGTGTAGCGCTCATTGAGCTCGTCGAAATGACTTCTACACTAAATGTGGTGGTTTCGATAAACTCAACCACCGTAATGCAAACTTATTGGGACAGCCCCATTTCAGTCTATTCTACATTTCGACAGATTCGGATACCATTTTCAAAGTGAGCATACCAGGCCTGACAGGCATCCTTAAAATCAGTTCTACAATATTTACTATCATATGAGTAGTTTCCGCCCCGCACAGCTGCAGGACGTTCTACATTTCCTGTATCGCCCCAGCACCATTCTGAAACATTTCCACACATATCGTATAATCCGCAGCTATTAGGCATCTTCATTCCTACAATATGGGTTGTTCCTTCACTATTATCCTTAAACCAGGCAACATCTTCTATATAGTTGCTTCCCGCATATTTTCCCGACTGCTTTTCAGATCCACCCATAGCAAAATATTCCCATTCTTCAATAGTAAGCATACGATATCCATTGGCATTAAAATCACACTTAATATTTTTCCAAGCCTTTTTATTATCTCTTGGAACTTCACCCCATGCCCCAGGATTTCTTGCTTCATTTATTGAATAACATGGTACAAGTCCATCACGGATACTCAATAAATTGCAGAACACAATTACATCATACCAGGAAACTGTTTCTACTGGATAATAGTCTCCCTGATTTGCAGATGGATTACTTCCTGTAACAAGTCTATATGACTGCTGTGTAACTTCAGTTTTTGAAACATACAAATCTGGAATTTTCTTAGAACCTTCTATTTTTACCATTTCTATTGCATGTGTAACAAAACGATTACCTAATTCAATCTTTTCTGGTTCTTCAGGTTCATCTGCTTTTTCTTCTGCTTCGCGTTTTGCAGCTTCGGCTTGTTCCAGTTTAGCTATAAAATCAGGGTCAACACCTTCCATTGACTCAAGGAAAGGCTTTACAGGATCGTCTTTATCCTCTGTTCTAACCCAGTTCTTGCCGAGTTTATCCGGATCATATACAGCAGTAGATTCATCGTATGGAGCTTCAGAAATTACATCTCTTTCATCTTCTGGAATAAATTCTTCCTCAGGCTCTAGTTCAGGTTCTGGCTCTACAGGAAGCTCTTCTTCTTCAAAAGGTATGGCAGAAGGAATATCTTTATCTTCTTTTGCTTCGACAGGCTCAACAAGTGAAGTTTCTTCTTCAAATGGATTTGGTGCAATATGTTCCAAATCTGCTTCATCTTCTTTTATATAACTTGAATTATAAGATTCCAGTTTTTCAGCATAATTTCCTGCAGTTATATCATTTTTAGCAAGAACTTCTGGTATGGGTTCAGGAGCGGCTTCTTTTTTTTCAGGCTTTACCGTTTTCTGATTTTTCTTTGAACTACCAGATTTTCCTTTTGAAAAATTAAAGCTGTTATCCATAAAACTGCCAGAATAATCAGCATATTTTTTTGAGAAAGCACGGATATTTACAAAAATTCCATCTGCCAGGTGAACAACTCCATTTCTTGCCCACGGATATCCAAACACTACAGTTTCTGGAATATAAATATGAAAACACTGTCCAAATTTATCATTTTTTTCTGGAGTAGAATCAATAAGTGAATACCTTGCTGTTTTTGATTCCAGTACTTTACCATTCAGATAGCGAATTTCATCACCATTTATTTTATTATATTCAGTTGCTCTGTATGCATAGTTAGTCTGCTTGCCCGAAGGATCTTTATTTGATTCAATCAGCATGACACTTTCAATGCCAGTCTTTTTTCTGATATACAAATGATAGCCAGAACCATTTTTTGAAGGTCCGTTCTCATCTCCAGGAAGAATATAGATATCATCCGCAGTTACAGATAAATTTGACTTTACTTGAGAAAAGGATGGCAGAGTCAACGACAAAACTGCGGCAAAAACTAAAAATGCTTTTTTCATAGAAAATAATTATAACACATAAACGAGTATGTTGACATATCTAAAATTAAACTGTAAATTTCTAATTGGTCCAGATGCCCTTCAAGTGTCTTATTCAAAACCCCGCCAGAGGAGGAATCCAGCAACGGTATGAATTTAGAGCTGTGCTTGGGATTATCTGGGCCTTTTTTTATGTCTGATTTTTAAGGCCAGGTATGTATCTATGAGAAATTTATTTAATGACGGCTGGGAGTTCTGCGAGCTTCCTCTTGAAAACGATTCTATGTTCAATGGAAAGGAACCTGTTCTGTTTACCCCAGATCAGTTTTTTGACACTGCTGCCGGACTCCAGTATAAATCTGTAAAAGTTCCTCATGACTGGCAAATTTCCCATGTAAAGGATTTATATAGAAACAGCGTTGGCTACTACAAAAAGAATTTCACTTTAGAACAGGGAGAAATTCGTGATCATCATCTGGCTCTGAAATTTGAAGGCGTTTATATGAACAGTGCTGTTTGGGTAAACGGTAAAAAAGCAGGTGAATGGAAATACGGCTACAGCACTTTTGAATTTGATATAACACATCTTGTTCAGATTGGAGAAAATACAGTACAGGTTATTGCTGTTTATCAGAATCCTAATACAAGATGGTACTCAGGTGCAGGTATTTTCCGTGATGTTACACTGATTAATACCCGTAAAACTTTTCTTGCTACTGATGGAACTTATTTTGTAAGCAAACCGGTTGATTCTAAAATGCTGGATAAAGAATGGACTATAACGATTTCCACAGAAGTTGCAGGTTACCTGTCTGGTCATAAAGTTATAAACACTATTACAGATAAAGATGGAAATATTTTTACAAAATCTCATTTTCCAGTTTCGCCTTTACCTGTTACAGAAGATGAAATCGAATATCTTCATAAAAATATTCCAGCTTTGTCTTTCAATACAATTTCAAAATCTTCAGAAGAACTTACTGTTTCAAATCCCCACCTTTGGGATGTGAAAGACCCTTATTTATACACTTTGACTACAGAACTTTTTGATGCTGAAAACAATCTTATTGATTCCTACAGTCAGAACTGTGGTTTCAAATATGCTGAATTTACAACAGATCAGGGCTTCTTCTTGAATGGCCGTCACCTGAAGATTAACGGAGCCTGTCAGCATCATGACCACGGAGCTCTTGGTTCTGCTTTTGATATAAATGCTCAGCGCCGTCAGTTTCTTAAGCTAAAAGAAATGGGCGTAAACTCAGTCCGCTGCTCTCATAATCCACCTCCAAAAGCATGGATGGATCTGGCAGATGAACTGGGACTTATGATTGACGACGAAGCCTTTGATATGTGGGAAAAGCCTAAAACTACTTTTGACTATGGCAACTACTTTAATGAATGGCACGAAAAAGATACTGTAAGCTGGATTAGAAAAGACAGAAATCATCCAAGCTTGATTATGTGGTCTATTGGTAACGAGATTTATGATACTCACATGGGAAATGGTTATGAAATCACAAAAACTCTCTATAAAATTGTTGAACGCCATGATCCGTTAAAAAATGCACCAATCACAATTGCTTCAAACTATATGATGACGGAAGGTGCCCAGCACTGTGGTGAAGAAATTGATACAGTTGGATACAACTATCTGGAACGTCTTTACGATGAACACCACAATAAATATAAAGATTGGAAGATTTACGGTTCAGAAACTGGTTCTACAGTTCAGAGTCGTGGAATCTATCACTTCCCAGAATCTCTTAAGCTGGTAACCTTCAGCGATGGTCAGTGTTCTACTCTTGGAAACTGTACTGCTCCCTGGGGTGCTGCAAATACTCAGACTCTTATTACAGGAGACCGAGATATTCCATATTCTGCAGGACAATATATTTGGACTGGCTGGGACTACATTGGAGAACCAACTCCTTATCACACAAAAAACTCATATTTTGGTCAGATTGATACTGCAGGCTTCCCCAAGGATACCTTCTGGCTTTACAAATCAGAATGGGCAGGAAAAGATGCAGAACCATTTGTTCACCTTCTGCCATATTGGGACTGGAATGAAGGTCAGCTAATTGATGTAAAGGCATATTCTAATGCCTCGGCTGTAGAGTTGTTCTTTAACGGAGAATCTTTAGGCCGACAAGAAATTGATCATGTAAAATCAAAGGAACCTCTTGGACGCTGGCAGCTGGAATACCGTAAAGGTGAACTGAAAGCTGTTGCTTATGATGAAAGTGGAAATATTGTTGCTGAAGAAATAAAACGTTCTTTTGGGGATCCTGCAAAAATCATTCTGGAACCAGAAACTTACAACACAGGCGATTTATTCTTTATTGATATTATGACTGCAGATAAAGATGGAACTCTTGTTGAAAATGCCCGTAACTATATCACCTTTAATGTAACAGGTAACGCTGAACTGGTTGGTATGGATAACGGCGACTCTACTGATTATGATGAATATACACCGGCAAATGGAAAATCTTTGAGCCGCAAGCTTTTTGCGAATCGTCTTGTTGCTGTTGTAAGAATGAACAAAGGAGCCGCCGCTAAGGGTGGTTTTGTTATTACTGCAGCCAGCAAGGATTTACCAACTGTTTCATTAAAATACGATGGCACAAAATGGATTGAAGCAGCACCTTACCTTGCTATTCGTCCTGAAATGGACTTTGTTCCAACTCGCAAAATTGAAATTATTGCAGAAGGCAGTCCAAAAATGAACAAGGACAACAGGGAAATTAAGGTTACCTGTAAGGTTCTTCCAGAAAATGCTTCAATTAAGGAAATAAACTGGAAGCCTGTTCTTAAAGAATGTGTTCCTAGCGATTTTATTGAAGTTACTGATTTACAGGGAGCCGGAACTGGTACTGAAACTGCTGTAATAAAAGCTGTATGTGACGGTGATTGTATTCTTCGCTGCACTGCACGAAATGGTGGTGAACTGGATGAAGTTTTAAGTGATTTGAATTTCAGTGTTACAGAAGTTGGAAATCCTAAATTGAATCCTTACAAGCTGATTGAAGGATGCCGCCACGATTTATGGGACAAAACCCGTAACAGGGCTCCTGTATGCCTTGAAGGTGGTATTTCTAACCGGGAAGCTGCAGGACTGGGACCTACATGGGTCGGCTTTACAAAGGTTGATTTTGGAACTGAAGGTGCTGACACTATCCACATTCCTATTTTCTCTTTTGAAACAGAGCTTCCTGTAGAGGTTTGGGATGGAACTCCAGGAGATGGTACAACTTACGAGGGTACAAAACCTTCCACAACTGGTGGTGAATGCCTTGGTAAATTTACTTATAAACACGAATCAATTTACAACACTTACAATGAAAATGTTTTCACTTTAAGTAAACGTCTTTTTGGAGTTCATACAATTTCCATTGCTATTCCTCATGAGCTTTATCTTCAGGGCTTTTATTTTGACCAGACACCAAAAGCTACAGCAAAGCTTCGTGCTCTGGATGCTGATGTAGTTTCTGGTGATACTTTCACTAAAACTACTGATGGAGTAGAAGGAATCGGAAACAACGTCAGTCTTGATTTTTGGAATATGGATTTTGGTGAAATAAAAGTCACAAAAGTAACAATCTGTGGAAAGTCTAATACTGAAAACAATTCTATAAATATAAAATTCTTCGGGGCAGACGGAAAGAATTCTACACAACTCATAGAATTTGCCCATACAGATGATTACGAAGAAAAAACTTTTGATATTTCACCTGTTTCTGGGGCTCAGAAAATCAGTTTTGTTTTCCTCCCCGGCTGTAATTTTGACTTCAAATGGTTCAGGTTTAACTAAAAATGTTTAATAAGATAATTGGGATTTTCAAAAAAGAGGTAATGCTATCTGTTGCATTACTGGCGGCGATTATTTCTTTGTTCATTACACCACCAAGTGTAGAACTGCTTCATAAAATTGACTGGAAAACTCTAGCCATACTGTTTATGCTGCTTTCTGTTCTGGAAGGCTTTAAGAAGGAAAACATCTTCTCCCCTCTATTGCAGAAAACCTCAAAGCTTGGGTCTATGAAGGGGCTTACCTGTTTCTTTGTTTATTCAGTTTTCTTAAGCTCAATGTTTGTTACAAACGATGTATCTTTAATTATTTTTGTACCTTTAACAATCATTTTGTTTAGAGCTGGTAATAAAGAAAAGTACATACTTCCTGTTCTGACCTTTGAAAATATTGCCGCTATCCGCGGTTCACTTTTAACACCTTTTGGAAGCCCACAGAATCTGTTTCTGTTCAGTCAAAGCGGCATTAGTGCTCCATCCTTTATGCTGTTAATGCTTCCTTTATGGATTTTCAGTGCCGCATTACTATATGGTTTCATCCTGTTTTTATTCAGAAAAGACGAAAAAGAGTTGATTAGTGTAGAAGAAAAGGATGTGTGCAAACCTTGGGAACCAGAACGCAAAGGGAAACGTATTCTGTACCTTTCACTGTTTGTAATTGTAATTGCTACAATTGTTACAAGAACAAAATTCTGGCCTTACATCACAGGTCTTGTAGCTCTTTCTCTTATAATTTTTGACCGTAAGATTTTGCGCCAGACTGACTATGTACTTCTGCTTACATTCCTGTGTTTCTTTGTATTCAGCTCGTCTATTTGCAGCAATTCTAAGATTTCTGTTTTCCTTGAGAAAAGCGTTGCCGGACATGAATATATCTGGAGTATTTTACTAAGCCAGATAATTTCCAATGTTCCTGCAAGTATTGTACTGTGGCCATTTACAACAAATCTTCGTGCCCTTCTATATGGCTTGGACAGTGCTGGACTGTGTTCAATTATTGGAAGTCTTGCCAGCGTAATAAACTTAAGAATCTACGCAAGAGAATATCCGGGAAAATCAATGCAGTTTATAAAAACTTTCACATGGATAAGTCTTGTATTCTTTGCAATTGTAGTTCTACCACAACTTTGGTTGATTTCCTTTTTAAAATAAAAAATGCCACGTTTTTCTAAATAAAATACTTTTTACAATAGAAAACGTGGCACTTCATTTTCTCAGCGATGATTATTTAAAGTATCTGTCTAAGAAGCCTTTAAGAGCTTTTCCATGTCTAGCTTCATCACGAGCCATTTCATGAACTGTATCATGAATTGCATCAAGACCATTTTTCTTTGCGCAAAGAG
Organism: Treponema sp.; assembly: GCA_016297805.1. Classification (GTDB taxonomy): domain Bacteria; phylum Spirochaetota; class Spirochaetia; order Treponematales; family Treponemataceae; genus Treponema_D. The sequence goes on from JAEDFX010000091.1 coordinate 7,488, forward strand.
CAAGATCAAACTTACCTTTTGTTGCTCCGAATTCACAGTCAACACGCCAGGCAAGATTATCTTTAGTTGTAGCCTTCATATGAGGTTCAAGATCTTCACCAAGAAGTTCTGCAAATTTAGCTGCATGTTCTGCTTCTTCGTGAGCAGCTTTTTCCCAATAAAGACCAATTTCTGGATAACCTTCACGATGAGCAATTCTAGCCATACAAAGGTACATACCAACTTCTGAACATTCACCCTGGAAGTTAGCCATAAGCTGTTCAAAAATGTATTTTTTATCTTCAGCAGAAATGTCAGGATTATTTTTTACTGTCTTTGCATAAACACCATATTCATGTTCAGCAGCAAGTTTCATATCTGCTTCCATTTTTGTGAATTTTTCACCTTTAACGTGACATACTGGGCACTCTGCTGGTGCTTCAGGTCCTTCATGTACATAACCACAAACTGGGCATACCCATTTATCCATCTTTTTTTCCTCCATAGATGATGATTTGATTGTATTTTCTGAAATTGCAGCAGATTTTTTATCAGTTACTTTTTCAAAATCTGCTGCAGTGTGTTTACAGGTAGGACAAATAAAGTCCTCTGGTAATTCTTCTCCAACGTATTCATAACCACAAATTTTACAGCGCCAGATAGTCTGACCATCAGATGTTTTTCCAACCTCCTGTGGTTTTGGCTTAATATTATTCAAATAATATTCATAAGTTGCAGAACTATCATCGGTCAACACTTCCATGTCTGTAATTTCTCCAACAAACATTGTGTGAGAACCTAAATCTTCTGTTTTTTCAACTTTTACAGATATGAATCCATTGGTTCCTTCTGTAACATAGAAAATTCCATTTTCACCTCGTTTACAGGCAGTAAAATTTTCAAATTTGTTCACATCTTTTCCAGATTGAAATCCAAAATGTTTGAATAAATCAAAATTAGCCTTCTGACTGATTACCGAAACAGTAAATGCACCAGTGTGCATAATCATATCATGAGTGTAATTTGCTTTATTTACACAGATGCTAATCTGATTTGGTGTAGAAGCGGCTTGAATTGCAGTATTAATAATGCAACCATTATCCTTTTCACCTTCTCTGGCAGTAAGCACGAATAAACCATAACTAAGTTTATACATTGCTTTCTTGTCCATACTATGCAACCTCCTTTTATAAATTTGAGAATAATCTACTTTAAAAGATATAATTTTTGGTCAGAAAAGGCAAATTTTTTATGCCAGAACCTTTTCAATGATTGCTTTTGCAGATTTCATATCAAAGCCTTCTATTTATTCCATTTTTATACCTCTTAAAAATAGTATAATAATAATTATTTATTTTAACCATAAAAAAAGGAGTCCACTTTAATAAAAGTGAACTCCTCTTTTCTTAGTCAAAAATTAAATTACTAAGCTATTTTAAGATTATACCAATCCCTGTGCGATCATTGCCTCAGCTACTTTTACAAAGCCTGCAATGTTAGCACCAGCCTGGTAGTTAACGTATTCACCGTCTGTAAGACCAAATCTCTTAGCTGTGTTGAGACAGTTATCATGG
>JAEDFX010000092.1 GCA_016297805.1 Treponema sp.
GTTGTTGCCAAAGCCTCTGGAATTGAGTCGATTAAAATACGGTCTGCAGGAGTAATTCCTTTCTGAACCAAAGCACTGAATCCACCAATAAAGTTTACGCCAAGTTCGTGTGCACAGCGATCCAAAGTTTTAATATATGGAACATAATTTTTTGCATTAGAAGCGCCTGCAACCAGAGCGATTGGAGTTACAGAAATACGTTTGTTGATGATTGGTACACCAAATTCTTTTTCAATATCCTGACCAACTTTTACAAGATTTCCGGCCTTTTTCATGATTTTGTCATAAATTTTCTGGCAGGCACGGTCCACATCAGAATCTGCACAATCCATAAGTGAAATACCCATTGTGATACAACGGATATCCAGCTTCTGGCGCATAAACATATTTACTGTTTCTTGAATTTCTACTGGGGAAAAAATCATATTTCTATATCTCCTATCCCTTCGACAAGTCCTTCGACAGGCTCAGGAACCACGTTAAAAAAAATGTGAGCTTTGAGAAAACTCAATGCTCACATTTTAATGAAAACTAAGTTATGTAGCAATAATATGTATTAATTATGGACGGCGTCTGCGAGGGCGTGGTGCTGGATGATAGTGATAATGAGGAGCTGTTATAGCATGGAATGCACCACCAATAACGCTTCCAACAATTACAGCACCAAGAACATCTTCTGCATCAATGTCATTTTCTACAACAACAGTTTCAACTTTTACATCAGCTTCTTCTTTGTAGTAGCTTTTTGGTACCTTCTGCTTTGCCTTTGCAACAACACTTCCATCATAATTATCAGTGATTTTTGCACTAACAATATAATTTGGGCCATCTTCTTCTATAGAACCTGTACAAACATAATCAGCATCGTCAACTTTTGGAACGATTTCTATGATATCAGTACAATACAAAGCAAATTGAACTGATTTAGAAACTTTCCTTTTTTCAGATGTATTTAAAGATGAATTAAATACCTTTACAGCAAGTGTTCCATTTTCTTCTGGAAAATCTTTCATTAATTTTTCAGCAAGTTTGTCAAATGGGTCATCAGTATCATCAGCGAAAACTAATCCAGCAGATACTGTGAATAAAATCATCATAATAGATAAAAACTTTTTCATTGATTATAACTCCTCTTCTTCGTCTATATATTAATATAACAAATCAAAAAGATAAATGTGTTACTTTTTTTTTAATTTTCGATATTTATCCATTTCCAGAATTCAGGATCCTCTTGACCTATTCTCCAGAATCCCATTTTTTTGATACCTGCATTTTCATAGAGTCTTCCGAGAGCAACATCAGAAAAAGCGTCATTAAAGTAGCCTGTCACTTCAACTTGTGCTGTGTATTTGAATCCAGGAATATCATTTTCATAAATCACATAAGGAGTTCCATGTTCTGTCATTATTCGGTTTGCTCCGCTAAAATACCAAGCACCTGCAGTTGTTTCATTTGCCCAGGTGCGACCATAAAAAGGAATGCCCATAACAAGTTTATTTTCTGGAATTGATTTTTGAGCATAGTCCATAATTTTACGACACCAGTTGATAGAGGCTACAGGTCCAGGTTTACTGCCAGACCAGTTCTCATCATAAGCCATGACAAAAACTCTATCACAATATTTTGCAATTTCTGCATAAGGGAAAATATCATCATTGATAAATTTTGTGCGGGCAGGAACACAAACAGAAAACAATTTATCTTTTCCAAGGGAATAACGCAAATCTGCCAGAAATGAAAGATAATTTTTGCGATCACGTCCAGGAATTAATTCAAAATCAATTTGAACCCCATCATATGGATCTGCAGCTTTTACAATATCTTTAATTAATTGTTTTCGTAATGGAAATGAAGGATCCAAAATAAAGTGGGATAGTGATTTACTTTCGCAAATAATGACAAGATGGCAGCGGGCACCGTTTGTATCGATTCTTGAACGGTTGGGTATTTCGGCTAGTTCACCGTAGGAATTTATTTCAGCGGCAAAAAAACAAACATCTGTAAGTGGAAGTTCGGGAGTATATTCCTCCAGACGGTTTTGCATAACATATCCCCAGCTTTCTTTTAGGTTGATAGGAGAGCCTGTGGGTTTGCGTAATGTGTAAAGTGGAGATTTCTGATTAGAATTAGGGGGAATGTTTTCTTCAAAATATTCTGGGGTTTCTGATTGATAATTGTCGGTTTTTCCACGGGCGTAGAAAAAAGTATAAGTAAGTATGAAGGCAAAAAATAAGCCGATAATTTTTTTCATACTAAAATTATCGGCTTTTGATTTTATTTCGTGATTATTTTGTACATCGGATTTTCGTTTGGATGAAGCTCCAGAATGTGCTTTTCACATGGAAGAACTTCGGAAGGATCATGGGTAACGTGAAGAAGTGTTGTTGTTCCACCTTCTGCTATTAATTCCATAAGCTGAAGAATTTTTTCTCGATACTGTTCGTCCAAGCCATGGCATGGCTCATCTAGAATAAGGATTTTTGGACATTTTACTGCGGAGCGAAGGATGAGGATAGCACGCTGTTCACCGTAACTAAGGCTACCAAAGCTTTCTGTTTCACGTCCTTCAAAACCTCCAAGTTTAAGCCATTTTTTAGCTGCAGCAGTTTCTACATCTGTTGCGGCCTCATACAATCCGATTGAATCACGGAATCCGCTTACGATTACATCTTTTAGGCTTGTATTCCCTACCATTCTATATTCAACATGAAGTCTGTAAGAAACAATTCCCAAATGTTTTTTTATATCCCAGATAGTTTCGCCACTACCTCGTTTAATTCCGAACATATGGATATCGTTGCAGTAAACTTGTTTGTTATCTCCAGTAATCAGTTCAAGGAACGTTGTTTTTCCACTGCCGTTAGGACCACGTACCAGCCAGTGATCACCTTTATTCAAGGTCCAGTTCAAATCTACAAGAACACGATGGTCGCCCCATCCAACATTTACATTGTTCATCTGAATAAGGGCTTCAGAACTCTGCGAATTTGGATCATTAATGTCTGACTTCAGTGTATCATTTGAAGATTCGTTTTGTAGAATTTCAGTTTCCTTTAGGGTATTACCTAATTCTCCGGCAAAGGATGCTTTTTCTTCTTGTGCATTAGCTTCTTTTTCAGTGTTTCGTTCTGAAAGGATTTTTTCGTAATCGATACGGGTACCACAGAAGCTGACTGTTTTATCTTTAAATTCAATTACATTGGTTATTGCATCTGGGATTTCATGCCAGCGTTCCATACCAAGAATAATGTAAGGTAAATTTTCGTCTTTTCCTGCGTTCTGAGCAATATTGTTGAAGAAATCCAGAAGAATAGTTCGACTTTCAATATCAAGACCGGCAAATGGATCAGATAAAATTAAAAGCTTTTTATGAGAAATCAAAGCTCGAGCCAGCAAAGTTCTGCGGATTTCTCCAGTAGACATATATTTTAATCCCCGATCCAAAATGCTCTGAACACCGCACAATTTTACGTTTGGGTCATTATCAAGAGCTTTTGCTTCAGGTGGAAGTGGTGCACCTTTTTTTATGGTACCAATAATGCCTTCTGCAATGAAAACACGTCCTGTTCTACCAATATCAACACCGCCTTCAACATATTCACTTTCATCATTTTCTCGTTCTTCCTGAATAAGACGGGCGGCACGTTCCAAAGAAACAATATCTGTAGAATCTTTGAATATATTCGAATAAAGACCCTCTGTATTTGGAGTCATTTTAAGGTTACCGGAAAGAGCGTTTACAAAATCAGCTTTTCCTCCACCGTTTGGTCCAATTACCAGCCAGACTTCACCAGCGTTCATTTCCCATGTAAGTTCTGGCACAATTATACTGCATTCATTTTCGATTCTACATTTATTAATTGTGATTAGTGTTTTCATTTTATTTTCCTGTTTCAATTTTCTTAGTGAACAACTTTTCTCCGTACTGATTTATACAATCAAATTCCAGATAAGAATCGTAAATCTTCATATCAACATAGCCAAATTGACTGTTATTTACCCATTTTGAATATGGTGATTTATAAGTCAAAGTTTCATCTAAAGCTCCACCCATAGTTCCCAAAACCAGATATGGAACATTATCTTTTTCCAGATATTCAAAGAAGTGCTCGTGACCGCTCATGTGCAAATCTACATTGTATTTTTCAAGAATAGGGCAAAGCTTTTTCATAACATCTTTAAGGTCGCCCCAGGTTTTTTCTGCAACAGGATCATAATAACCTGAGCTGACAGCGTAACAATGAGAAATTACAATTGTTGTATCTTCCTGAGGAATCTGCTTAAGCTGTTTTTCCAGCCAGCGACATTGTTTTGCAGTAAGTTCAGTAGAATCCCATAGCATGTTTATAAAAAGAAGATGAACAGAGTCTTTATCCATGCGGAAGTAATATTTTTCACCTTTTTTCATAAAAATGGAATTGTATAAATCCAGACCATTTAAAACCGCATCATGGTTTCCAGGAATTGTTCGAAAGCGAGTATTTGGAATATATTTCTGCAAATCTGCAACTGCAAGTTTATAATCTCCTGCAAGCATTCCCATTTCTGCAATATCACCAAGAATATAAAAAGCATCGTAATTTTGTGAATCAACGGCTTTCATAATATTTACACGAGCGTCTTCATTAGCTTTACTGGAACCCCAATGAGGGTCAGAGGCAAAGGCAAGATGTAAAACAGGTTCGGAATCTCTTTCAGGGTTTGTTGGAATTTCTTCTGATTGAGAAATGATGTTTAATCCTGAGTTATCTACAGGAATGGAAGTTATTGCATTAAGAACAATAAAGAAGCCCAGCCAGATAATGGTATTTAAAATTGAAAATATTATCAGTACAACATTCAAAGCTTTGCTGCGGATAAAAAAGTGGAGCCCCATGCTGATGATGAGAATGGCAAAACAACTGCAAAGAAAAATATACAGATTGCGGTAGTCAATGTGCCAGTGGAAAGTTCCAAGCATTCCGCAGATTGTGCTGAACCATATAAACAAAATAATAGAAAGAACAGATGCAATCAGTCCGAATATTCTTAGTTTTGATATGTTAGATTTCATGTATATAATGTAATACTTTTTTTCAATCTTGTAGAGTGTTTTGAAATTCATTAAAATAGAAAATATGAGTACAAATAACGATTTATGTCCTTGTGGTTCAGGAAAAAAATACGGCGAATGCTGCGAACCAATTATTAAAGGAACTACTAAAGCTCCTTCTGCTGAAGCATGTATGCGTGCACGCTACACTTCATATGTAAAACATGAAATTGATTACATCATCTCTTCTTGTGAAGAAGGTGAAGGAATTGGCGAAGTTGATCGTCAGGCTACAGAAGACTGGTCAAAACAGTCTACATGGAATGGTCTCAAAATCTTGCGCACAGAAAAAGGTGAAAAAGATGATGAACAGATTGTAGAATTTGAAGCTGATTATACTTTGCACAATATGCACGATATTCACCACGAAATTTCTTTGTTCAGAAATATTGATGGCGATTGGAAATATGTTGCAGGTAACGTTATTCCAACAACTGTAAAACGTGTTGGAGCAAAAGTTGGCCGTAACGATCCATGTCCATGTGGTTCTGGAAAGAAATACAAACAGTGTTGTGGACGTTAAGTAAAGCTCGTAGTTATTAGTTATAAAAAACGGTTCCTACAAAATAGGGCCGTTTTTTTTTAAGGAAATAAAATGGAAAAAATAATTACAGGATTTCATTCTATTGAAGAAAAAGTGCGTGCTGGTAAAAATCAGTCTAACTTGAAGATTTTTTACAGTAAAGCAGGCCCACGTGTAAAAAAAATTGTTGAAGCAGCAGAAAAGACTGGTATAAAAGTTTTACAAGTTGAAAACGCAAAGATAGATGAAATGGTTTCTGGTTTAGATGAAACCTTGCGTGATCATCGTGGAATTGTAATGAAAATTGAAAATACTAGTGCCAATGCTTCAAACCTGATAAATTTTGATACTTGGATTAAATCTGTTGGTAGTGAAGAAAAACGTCTTACAGTCGTAGTTTTGGATAAGGTTACAGATCCTCACAATGTTGGAGCAATTTTACGAAGTTGTGATCAGTTTGGGGCTAGTCTGGTAGTTATGCCAGAACACAATAGTGCCAGTGATATTGCTGGAAATGAAGTAATTGGTCGTACCAGTGCAGGAGCAAGTGCATGGGTTCCTGTAGCAATCGTTAATAATCTTGTTCGTGCAGTAGAACAGTTGAAAGAAGCTGGTTTCTGGATTTACGGTGCAGATGCTGGTGGTGAAACTCTTGGAAAAATTGATTTCCCAGAAAAAACATGTGTGATTATGGGAAGTGAAGGAACAGGTATTGCTCAGCTTTTGGAAAAAAAGTGTGATACAATCGTTTCTATTCCAACATGTGGAAAAATTGATAGTTTGAATGTTTCTGTTGCAGCAGGTGTACTTTTGTACGAATTATATCGTCGACAAAATTGACATAATGTGTCATTTTGTGGCAAAATGTGATAAGCGAGGTAAACTATGTCTAGACAAGATGATGTAGCTGAGAAAGCAATTAGAAAATCAACTCTTAAATCAATTAAAGAGAAAAAACATTACCGTTTGGTTCAACTTAAAGAAGATTACGAAAAACAAGTTCGTGAGATTAATATTCAGTATGCAGATGATCCAGAACGTTTAAAAGCAAAGTATGCTGCAGATGATTATGCAAAAACTGAAAAAGCTAAACGTAAGGCTGAAAAGAAAATTGCTTCTGAAAAAAAACGAAATGAATTATTTAATAAGTCACGTCGTTTAACAATGGGTGAAGAAATTGCTTCTTCAGTTGTTCAGGGAATTGGTGTTTGTTTATTTATTGCTGCTACTGCTATATTAGATACAATTGCTATTGAAAAAGCAAATACATACATTACAACTACAACAGTTTTCTATTCACTTTTTGGTGCTGCAATGATTTTGATGTATATATTTTCATTATTGCAGCATGCTCTTACAAATGTAACTGCAAAGCTGGTATTTAATCGTCTTTCTCATGTTTGGACATTCCTTGTAATTGGATTCTGTTATAGTGCATATACAATTACAAAATTACATAATACAGCTGGTTGGATTTTGTTTGGAATTGTTTGGGGACTTGTTTTGATTGGAATTTTATTCTATTCAATTGCTGGTCGAAGATATGAAAAACTTAATACTGTTCTTTATGTAATTGCAGGATTTTCGTGTCTTGTTCTTGTAAAAAATCTTTATGAAGTACTTAGTGTAAAAAGTTTTGCTATGTTGATGTGTGGTGCAGGATTTTTTGTTCCAGCCATTATTTTTTACAATTTGCGTAAAATAAAATACATGCATTTTATTGGTAATATTTTATTATTGATAGGAAGTACATACATTTTCTTCTCTCTTTTCTATATCAACTAGGTAAATTTTGCCAACCACAAACACCGATGGGGATGCCTGTCGGTGTTTTTTTTTGCCTTTAGTACATTAGCTTGTCACATAAAAGCTTCCTAGAATCTGCTCAAGCCGACTAAGTTGGTGATTAAACATATAGAAGTGAAAATTTTGAAGGGTTTGTATGTAAAAAATTGATATTTTGTATCTGAAGAAATTTTTATTACATACAAATTTTGTAAAAAAAGAAGAAATGTATGTAAGTTAATTGGCGTTTTTGAAAAAAATTTGAAAAAGGTAAATGAAAATTAATAAAGTTACATACAAAATTATTAATTTTTAATTAAGTGTATGTAAAATTAAGATTTGGATATTTTTTTCAATGAAGATTACATACATTTTGAGTAAAACTGAACGAAATGTATGTAAAAGTATTCTATAATTTATCAATAATGGAGTTGATTTTAATTTTTAAGTAAGAATCTGTAAGATAATCTTGATGAAATTAATAATAATGTTATTTTGGGAAAAATTTTTTGTACGTAAAAAATTAAATTAATATTGATATAGGGGCTGTCCCAAAAGTAATGAGTGTAGCGCTCATTGAGCTCGTCGAAATGACTGCTACACTAAATGTGGTGGTTTCGATAAACTCAACCACCGTAATGCAAACTTATTGGACAGCCTCTTTTTTATAGATTTTGTATAATATTGTAAAAATTCTTCTATATCATTAAAATGATTTTTGAAATTACAGCAGTTAATGGCTACTTGTACCGCAATGTGCGGGGGTTTTTAAGGGGGAAGCAAAACGCAGTTTTGATACCCCCTTAGGAGAAGGGGTGGCGGAAGACTGCGAAGCAGGCTGGAGACAGGGGAAGGCCACGATGCGAAGCATCGTTCCCCTCCTAGAGGAATTTTATGGAAAATACTAAAAGAACAGTAACTTGCGGTGAGCTTACTAAAGCTGATGTTGGCAAGAAAGTTGTATTGAATGGTTGGGTTAGCCGTACTCGCGATTTGGGCGGTTTGGTTTTTATTCGTCTTCGTGACCGTTATGGTATTACTCAGGTTATGGTTGGTGATAAGGCTTCTGATGAAGTGAAAAAAATTGCCAGCGGTTTGAAATCTGAATATTGTATTGCAGTTGAAGGTGTTGTAGCTGCCCGTGCTGAAAAAGATATTAACAAAGATATGGCTACTGGTGAAATTGAAGTTGAAGCTTCTGATATTGAAATCTTTACAACTTCTCAGGATTTGCCTTTCTCTATTGAAGAAGTTCGCCAGAAGGACGGAACTCTTGTAATTCCTAACGAAGATTTGCGTTTGAAATACCGTTATTTGGATTTGCGCCGTGAACCAATGCAGCAGAATATTATTTTGCGTTCTCAGGTAACTTTTGCTACTCGGGAATATTTGACTTCTAAAGGATTTTTGGAAATTGAAACTCCAACTTTCATTAAATCTACTCCAGAAGGTGCCCGGGATTACTTGGTTCCAAGCCGTGTTCATCCAGGAAAATTCTATTCTTTGCCACAGAGCCCACAGCTTTACAAGCAGCTTTTGATGGTTTCTGGATTTGATAAGTACTTCCAGATTGCCCGCTGTTATCGTGATGAAG
>JAEDFX010000093.1 GCA_016297805.1 Treponema sp.
AAAAAAAATGAAAAAATTTATTAATTTTTAAAGAAAACGGTAGAAATATTGGTTTCTCTTTCTGTAATCTGATAGAAGGTTCCAGAAATATGATGAGGGACTTTTTCTTTAGTTACTGCAGAGCCTTTTCCAATATAAACACAGTAGGAATAACCTTCTTCTTCCATATATTTTTTTGAATTTGAATCAGGTTCAATATTGTCGTAGTATTTATCGTATTTTTCATCAAATTTATCACTATAATAATACCAGTCGGTGAATGATTTATTTATTAATGGGATAATTATAATTTTTAAAGTTTCCATATCATTAAAAAGATAATATTTTTCATCAATTACTTTATAGTCTTCTTCTGTAGTAATTTTAAAATAGCATGAGAATAATTGAAGAGAAAAAAACAAAATCAGGATTGTATTAAAAAACTTTTTCACAAACTTAAATTTACATTCTAGTTGAATAATAATCAATATAGTTATTTAAAGTTATTTGATACTGTGTTAAAATGACACACCATGAAATTAAATAACAATGTTGTATTTTTTGCAGGCGGTGGAACAGGAGGTCATATTTATCCTGGTTTAGCTGTAGCTGATGAATTAAAAAGACTTTCAAAAGACTCTAATCTGAATATAGAAGTAAATTGGATTGGCTGTTCGAAAGGAATGGACAAAAAAATCGTTGAAAAAGCTATTGGTCCTGATGGGGAACGGACAATAAATCAGTTTTATGGAATTCCATCTGGAAAATTACGTCGATATTTTTCTTTAAAAAACTTTTCTGATTTATTCAGAATTTTAGGAGGTTTTTTCTCTGCTTTTCATATTTTATGCAAGAAAAAGCCTGCTGTTTTGTTTTCAAAAGGAGGCTTTGTTAGTGTACCTCCATGTATTGCAGCTCGTATTTTAGGAATTCCTGTTTTTACTCATGAATGTGATTTTACTTTGGGATTAGCAAACAGAATTAATTTTAAATCTGCAAAAAAAATGTTTGTTTCTTATGAAGAGACAAAAAATAGATTAGGAAAAGAAAATCAATCTCGTGTGATAGTGACTGGAAATCCTGTACGACCTGTTTTCTATTCGGCAGATAAATTCAGAGGTTTAAAATTTCTTAAACTTGATGCAGAAAAGATTGAAAAACCTGTTTTACTTGTTTTAGGTGGTAGTTCTGGAGCACGCCAGATTAATAATCTTGTTTTTGAAAATATAGATTTCCTGTGTAATAACTTTATTGTTGTGCATCAGACAGGTTTAATTAATGGTGATGCCAATAAAACTTCTGAATTTGCTGAAAAGTATGGAGATTCTTATAAGCCTTATGATTTTATTTATTCAGAAATGCCAGATGTAGTTGCCAGTGCAGATTTGATTTTAAGCCGAGCTGGTGCGAATTCAATATGGGAAGCTGCTGTTTTATACAAACCTATGCTTTTAGTTCCTTTATGTGGAAGTGGAACTAGAGGAGATCAGGTTGATAATGCGGAATTTTTTGTTTCAAAAGGTGCTGCAGAAATGCTTTTAGGTAATGATGCTGATTCAGAACATTTAATATCAGCATTAAAAAAGATGAATGATAAAACAGTTCTTGCAGACTATGCTTCAAAAATAAAGACAATGGTTCAAGATAAGAAGCCTTCTGAATATATTGCAGAAATAATTCTTGAAGAAATAAAAGGGTAACATATGACATTTACTATAATTGATTGGATTTTTGCAGTTGTAATTGCTATTTTTGCTATTATAGGTTTATCAAAAGGTTTTATAGATAATATCTTTGGTAAACTTGCCTGGATTCTTGCAGTTATTTGTGGTTGTTTTTTTTATGACGATGCCGCACAGTTAGTTTTAGGAAGCATAGAAAATCAGATTCTAAAATCAGTTGTTGCTTTTTTAATGGTTTTTGTTTTTGTCTTTCTTATTGTAAAGCTTGTTCAGGTTATTGTTTCAAAAATTTTTGAATGGAATATATTGAAAAGTCTGGATAGAACTTTAGGTTTCTTTTTTGGTATTGTAGAAGGACTTGTTGTTGTTGGCCTTATTATATTTCTGTTTACTGTTCAACCATTTTTTTCTACAGAAAGATTGTTTGAAGGCAGTTTTTTTTATGGTTTGATTAATTCTATTTTAATTTCAACAAAGGAAGCTTCTATTAATGTTTGAAAATTTAGTTCATCAGGAAGCAGGAAAAAGTATTTCTGCTGAAATCAAAAAACATTCTCTTCCAGGAAGTATCTTATTTGCTGGTCCTGAATCTTCGGGTAAATTAACAGCTGCATTGGAATCTGCAAGGATTCTTTCCTGCTATAATCATCAGCAGCCTGGAAAGTGGATTTGTGAATGTCCATCATGCCTTAAACATAAAGCATTGACTTGTACAAATCTTATGCTTATGGGACCAAGAGACTGCACTCTTGAAATTTCTGCTGCAAAGGATACTTTTATTGAAGCAACTAGAAATAATGAATCATATCTAACAGCATCAAGATACTTATTTGTTAGGAGCATCAGAAAATTAACTTTAAGATTTAATGGGATTTTATGGCGTGGGGAATCAAATCTTTCAAAAGTTGGCACAATAATTGAAGAAATTAATGATAATCTTGAAAAATTAGATGTATCTAGAGAATTACCTCCTCAAGAAGAAATTGAGAAACTTTCTGAAGAATTATATAAACTGTCTGTTAAACTGGAAAAAGATTTCCTTTATGATTCAATACCAGTGAACCAGATAAGAAATATGGAAGAATGGGCACATATAAAATCAGAAGAGGGTAAAAAAACAGTAATTATTGAAAATGCTGATAGAATGGCGGTCAGTGTTAGAAATGCACTTTTGAAAATTCTTGAAGAACCACCTGCTGATTGTGTATTTATTCTTTTGACTTCAAAAAGAAATGCAATTATGCAGACTATACTTTCAAGAGTCAGAACTTATAATTTTATTGAAAGAGACAGCCTTGCACAAAAAGAAGTAATTTCACGAGTTTTCCATGATGAAACTTTTAATGGATCAATTAATGATTTTTTAATGAATTATCTTCCTGTAAAACCTGAAGAAATAAAAAAACAATCGGAATATTTTTATACTAATATTTCAAGAAGACAGATTCCAGACATTAAAAACATTGTAAAAAACTGTGATGATTTTAATCTAAAACTTGAGCTGAAGATATTTTTGAATCATATTGCTTTTCAGCAGCGTAAGTTGATGTATACACAGTGTGGGGCAGAGGCTAGTGCAAAAACAATGGACCTGCTGAGAGCTTGCTGGGATAATATTACTTTATATAATCAAAGTCCTATTTCGGCTCTGGATATTTTATTAAGAGATATTTCTCTTATTAATGTAAGTAATGATGGAGTTTTTAGCAAATAGATGAGAAATTTTGGAAAAATAATCAGTAAAAAAGCAGATAAACTTTCTAAAGAGCAGCTTCTTTCCTTTCTTGATGATGTAATTGAGGAAAATGAAAGCCTTTACTCAATTCTTGAATCTCTTTCCACAGGAATTTTAATTCTTGATAATGATTATATTCTTCAGCGTCATAATACTATTGCAGAAAGTCGTATTCCCTTTACAGTACATCTTGAGGACTTAAAAAATGCCCAGGAACCTGTTTGGGAATATATTGATGATGAAGATATAGCTAAATTCTTAAAAAAATCTCTTAAAAATGGAATAACAAACAGCTCCGAGGAGTTTTCAATTGTAACTCAAGGCGGGTCTGTAAGATTTATTTCAATTACAATTTCCCCTCTTATTCATAAAAACGAATTATCTGGAATTATACTTCTTGTACGAGACATTACAGATAAAAAAAATCAGGATGTTTTAGTTCATAGAATGGAAAATATGGCAAATTTAACTAATCTTGCCGCTGGAATGGCTCACGAGATAAAAAATCCTCTTGGAGCTATAAGTATTCATATTCAACTGATTCAAAAAGCATTAAAAAAAGCCAGAGAAAATGAAAATATTCTTCCACCTAAAAAATTTGTGGAAGATCATATTGATGTTGTAAACGAAGAAATTGATCATCTTAATAAACTGGTGATGGATTTTCTGCTGGCAGTAAGACCTGTAAAAGCTGTACTGGAGTTGAAAAACCCTGAAAAAATTATAGAAAATCTGGTAGATTTCTTTACTCCAGAATTTCATAAGTATGGAACTCAAATTATTTTTACTCCTTCAGGAAAAGAAAGTAAAATTTTGATTGATGAAAAATTATTCAGAGATATTTTTATAAATCTTTCCCAAAATTCATTGGCTGCAATAAAGAGTCGCTATCCTGAATGTGAAAATTTCGTAAAAAAAGATTCCCAATATCCTGGAATGTTTAAAATTGAATTCAGTACGAAAGATAATAAGGTTTATATAAAAATTTCTGATAATGGTTGTGGTATGTCTGATAAAACAATAGGAAAAATTTTTGAACCTTACTACACAACAAAAGCTAACGGAACAGGACTTGGGATGACAATGGTCTATAAAATTGTAAAAGAGTTTTCTGGAGAAATACAAGTATCTTCAAAAATAAATGAAGGTTCTGCTTTTATTCTTTCTTTCCCAATTCCACAGAAAGACACAAAACTTTTGAATTAGTTTATTCTTTAAATATATAAGGAAAAGGCAATGAAAAAATTTACAATTCTCACAATTGATGATGAAGAAAATATCCGTAATGGTCTTACAGATAATTTTGAGCTGGAAGGCTACAATGTTGCTCAAGCGTCAAATGGAAAAACTGGTTTGGATATAATTTCTAAAGGTGGAATTGACCTTGTTATTACTGACTTACGAATGGATGGTATTTCAGGTGAAGAGGTTGTAAGAAAAGTTGCAACAGATTTTCCTGGTATTCCTGTAATTGTATTGACTGGTCATGGAAGCATAGATGATGCAACTGCTGCAATAAAAGCTGGTGCTTTTGACTTCCTTACAAAACCCCTTGATCTTGATCATTTAAATATTGTTGTAAAAAATGCCCTTCGAGGAAAAGAACTTGCAGAGCAAAATAAAGAGTTAAAGGAAAAACTTCTTCATTCAAATCCTGAAAGTGAAATGATAGGCAAAAGTTCTGAACTTCAGAAAGTCCAGACTATGATAGATAAAGCAGCACCAACAAAGGCAAATGTTTTAATTACAGGTGAGAGCGGTGTTGGTAAAGAATTAGTTGCACACTCGATTCATAAGAAATCCCAAAGAGGAGACAAGCCATTTATAATTGTACATTGTGCTGCATTGTCTGAAAATCTTCTTGAAAGTGAATTATTTGGTTTTGAAAAAGGTGCATTTACAGGTGCAGAAAATCAGCATAAAGGAAGATTTGAGCTTGCTAATGGTGGAACAATTTTCCTTGATGAAATTGGTGAAATTAATCAGCAGACTCAGGTGAAACTTTTACGAGTATTGCAGGAAAAAAAGTTTGAACGAGTTGGTGGTGAACAGACAATTGAAGTTGATGTACGAGTTGTAGCTGCTACAAACAGAAATCTTGAAGAAGAAGTTAAGGCTGGAAATTTTAGAGAAGATTTATATTACAGACTTAACGTAGTAAGAATAGAAATGCCTTCTTTGAGAGAACGTAAGGATGATATACCCTTATTGATGCATTCTTTTTTACGAGAGTTCAATATTGAAAATGAAAAAAATATTACAGGTTTTGACAATAAATCTAAGGCTGCAATGCTTAAGTACAATTGGCCGGGAAATATCCGTGAGTTAAAAAATTGTGTTGAAAGTGCTGTTGTTATGTGTACCGGAACAGAAATAAAGATAGAGGATCTTCCTGTTTCTGTTAGGGCAAGCTCCGAAGAAAAAACAATTGCTATACCAATTGGAATAACAATGGAAGAAGCAGAAAAAATAATCATTCAGGAAAACCTTGCAGCCAACAATGGTAATAAATCTAAAACAGCTGACATTCTTGGAATAGGCAGAAAGACGCTTCATAGAAAAATTGAAGAGTGGGAACAGTCTGCTAACTAAGAAAAATAATTACAATGCAAGCATAATAAAACATATAATACACTGTCTTAAAAAAATATACTAATATAAATGTATATAAAATCATACATTTATAGACTGTCTATAAAATAAAACATGTATAATTTATTTATTGTAATATTTCCTAAGAATTTCAAAAGAAATCTTTATCTCATCTATACTTAATTGTCTATTATTTAATACATCTTTAGATGTTTGTATGGTATTTTTTATATCTGGATGATTTTCTTTAAGTAATAATCTGTATTTTCTTTTAATATTTTGCCAGGTATATGGGTACGCTATATCTAGTATGGTTAATGCATGTTGAACTCCTGGTGGAATATGCATAATTTTTGTATATTTATGCATTTTTATAATTTCTGCAGTTTGTTTATGTTCATTTTTTTGGATTTTTACTACTTTTTTTCTTTTTGTTCCTGAAAATGTAGTGTGGTTAAAATAGAAAAGACCGGACTTATCACAATTTTCACTGGAAGTATCTCGGTCTTGTATGTTTTCAGCTTCCGCTGAAGATTCATTGTTAATTTTGCCTGATTCTAACGCTTCGTTGAGTAAATCTCCCAATTTATCATACATATCAGGCATAAAAATCTTTAGGTTTAAAGAAATCTTTAGATTTCAGTTCCTGAAGGAATGACTGCGCCTTTACGAATAACGATGATTCCGTCTGCACTGTAGAATGAACCATGATCGCCATCTTCGTATTTTTTGCCTGTAACACCAATCTTACAGTTATCACCAATCATAGCGTTCTTATCAATGATTGTGTTTGCAATCTGACAGTTTTTTCCAATACCTGTATTTGGTCTACCAGCAGCTTTGTTTGCAGCCTTTTCTGCTTCAGTATCGTAATAGTCTGCACCCATCATGATAACACCATTTAATTCTGTGTTTTCGTTGATGATTGAGCGTACACCGATTACAGATTTATTAAGTTTTGCTTCTGTAATGATACATCCTTCAGAAGTAAGGGATGCATTGATTTCTGCCTTGTTAACCTTTGAAGGTGGTAAGTTGCGCATGTGTGTGTAAATAGGCTGAGTTTCACCAAAGAAGTCAAATGTTGGGTAAGGCTCACAGAGAGCGATGTTTGCTTCATAGAAGCTGCGGATAGTTCCGATATCTTCCCAATATCCGTCAAATACGTAAGAACTGATTTTCTTCTTGCCGATTGCCAAAGGAAGGATTTCTTTACCAAAGTCTGTGTATTTTTCGTTTTCACCACCAAGGCATTCTTCCATTGTGTCTGCATTAAAGATGTAAATACCCATAGAAGCAAGGTATTCTTTTTCTGGAGGAAGTGCTCCGCGAGCTTCAGCAGGAATCTTCCATGCATCAATATTCATGTCAGCTTTTGGTTTTTCCATGAATTCTTTTACACGATTTTCGCTGTCAATCTTCATGATACCGAAGCCAGAAGCGTCACGACGGTTTACTGCTGTTGTAGCAATAGTGATTTCTGCACCAGATTTAATATGAGCATCCATGAATGCACGGAGATCCATTTTGTAAAGCTGGTCACCAGAAAGAATTACATAGTGAGTTGGTTTCTGTGTCTTAAAGTGAATGAAGTTCTTGCGTACAGCATCTGCAGTTCCTTCATACCATCCGCTGTGTTCAAGTGTCTGTTCAGCAGCAAGAATTTCAACGAATCCACCAGAGAAACGGTCAAAATTATAAGAATTTGTAATGTGAAGATGCAAAGAAGCTGAGTTGAACTGAGTCAACAAATAAATCTTCTTGTAACCTGAGTTGATACAGTTCGAAATTGGGATATCAACGATTCTGTATTTACCACCGAATGAAACGGCTGGTTTTGATCTCTCTTTTGTAAGAGGATAAAGACGAGTTCCTTTACCACCACCAAGAATGATGGCTAATACTCTTGGTTCTTCTGCCATATATATTACTCCTTAGATGTAAATGATTTTCTTTTTTTTAATTATAAGTCTGAATTTTCCTATTTGCAAATGAAAATAATATATAAGAAATAAAACTTTATCCTAAACAATTTATATAGAATCCCGATAAAAAAGTAAGATGTAAATTAATTTATTGGAGGAAAATAGTGATACGTGGCTGGTATACTGGTGCTTCAGGAATGAATGCACAGCAGAACAGACTTGATGCAATATCAAATAACCTGGCTAATGTTGATACAGCAGGTTATAAACGTGATATTACAGTTTCAAAGTCATTTCCAGAGCTGTTGATTCGTAGAACTAATCTGGATGGTGTTTATCACACTACAGAAGGTTCAGCAGATGCAGCTCCTGTTATTGGAAAACTTGGTCTTGGTGTTGAAACAAATGAAAATTACATTGATTTTGCCCAAGGATCATTCAAATCAACAAATACAAAAACAGATTCAGCTTTGAGTGGTAAAGGTTTTTATGTAATCGAAACTCCAGCTGGAGAACGTTATACAAGAAACGGAAACTTTTTGATTGGTAAAGAAGGAATTCTTGAAACAAAAGATGGTTATCCTGTTCTTGGTGAAAACGGATATATTTTTTTAGAAGACGATAAAATCAGCATTAACGAAGATGGTATTATTGCCAGAAGTGATGATGGTACAGAAATTGATCGCTTTAAGGTAGTTCGTTTTGATAATGAAAGATATTTGAAGAAGATGGGCGAAAGCCTTTATTCGACAAATGATATAGCTGGTCCTGCACATATTGCAGAAGGTAATGAGCGTCCAAAATTCTTGCAGGGTTACTCAGAAACATCAAATGTTAATGTAGTAAACGAAATGGTTCAGATGATTGAAGTAAATCGTGCATATGAAGCAAATCAGAAAACAATCACTTCTGAAGATTCTATGATGAGTACATTGTGGCAGAAAGTTGCCCAACTCAATTAGTGAGAGGTAG
>JAEDFX010000094.1 GCA_016297805.1 Treponema sp.
GGCTTAAGTGGTGGTAAAGTTGTAGTTTATCCTCCAAAAGCATTTGGCGGAAAAGCTGATGAAAATATTATCGTTGGTAACGTTGCATTGTTCGGGGCAACTTCTGGTCAGGCATTTATCAACGGTGTGGCCGGTGAACGTTTTTGTGTTCGTAACTCAGGTGCTACAGTTGTTGCAGAAGGATGTGGAGATCACGGTCTTGAATACATGACTGGCGGTACAGCAGTTATTCTGGGTACAACAGGTAAAAACCTTTGTGCCGGTATGAGCGGTGGAGTAGCTTACGTTCTTGATGAAAAACACGATTTGTACAAACGCTTGAACAAGGAACTTATTACAGTTTACGAACTGGAAGATGAAACAACAGTTGTTCGTACAAAAGCTCGTGCTGGTGAAACTCCAGATGAATCAGTTCTTAAACAGCTTATTGAAAAACATGTTGCAGAAACTGGTTCAGAAAAAGGTAAGGCAATTCTTGCTGATTGGGCAAATTACAAGAAGATGTTCAAGAAAATCATTCCAAATGACTACTTGAAGATTATGACTGAAATTGCAAATGAAGAAAACCACGGTTTGAATCATGATGATGCAGTTCTTGCAGCTTTCAAGAAATGTACAGCTTAAATTTTTTGTAATAAATTCAACTTTCTACTATTGAATAGTGCAAGTAACACATTTATAATTACTGTGTTTATTTTCAATATTGGAGGAAAAAAACAAAATGAAAAAGATTATTGTTGCTGCTATGATGGCTGCTCTCTGTCTTACTGCAGTATCTGCTGCACCTAAAAAGGCAAAAAAATCTAAGGAAAAGGTTCTTAAAATTGGTGTAATCCAGTTAGTAGAACACTCTGCACTCGATGCAAACTATAAGGGATTCGTAGACGGTCTTGCAGAAGCAGGTTACGTTGATGGAAAAAACATCAAAATTGATTACCAGAATGCTCAGGGTGAACAGGCAAACTGTGTAACAATTGCTCAGAAACTTATCAATGATAAAGATGATTTGATTTTTGCTATTGCTACTCCAGCTGCTCAGGCTGTTGCTAACCTTACACAGGACATCCCAGTTCTTATTTCTTCTGTAACAGATCCAGAATCTGCTAAACTCGTAAAATCAAACAACAAACCAGGTACAAACGTTTCTGGTACATCAGACCTTACACCATGTGCTGCTCAGATGGAACTTTTAAAGAAAATCGTTCCAAGTGCAAAAACTGTTGGTATGCTTTTCTGCTCTAGCGAACAGAACTCTTACTTCCAGATTAAACTTGCAGAAGAAGCATGTGATAAACTTGGTCTTAAATATGTAGAAGCTACTGTTTCTAACTCAAACGAAATCCAGCAGGTTACTCAGTCACTCTGTGGAAAAGTTGATGTAATCTACTCTCCAACAGATAACATGATTGCTGCAGGTATGGCTTTGGTTGCACAGGTTGCTAACGAAAATAAGATTCCTACAATCGTAGGTGAAGAAGGTATGGTTAATGCTGGTGGTTTGGCTACTTATGGTATTAACTACTACGAGCTTGGAAAACAGACAGCTAAAATGGCTGTAGAAATCTTGCGTGATGGTAAGAAACCAGCTGACATGCCAATCCAGTACTTGGATACATGTGACTTGAAGGTTAACGAAGATACAGCTAAAAAGCTCGGAATCACAATTCCTGCTAACCTCTAATAATATAGAAAAATTATTATAAATTTTCTGAAAAAGAGATTGTTGTAATCAACAATCTCTTTTTTTTGTGTTATAATTATAAATCATTTTTTAAAAAATATTGGAGATATAAATGCCAGTTTTATATGCAATGGAAGGTGCCGTTTCTCAAGGAGTTCTCTGGGGACTGATGACATTGGGAGTTTATCTGACTTTCAGAATTCTTAATGTTGCTGATATGACAGTTGATGGAAGCTTTGCTGCCGGTGGTGCAGTTTCAGCCGTTCTTATAGTAAAAGGAATGGATCCTGCTTTGACTTTGCTTTTTGTTTTTGTTGTGGGAACAATTTGTGGTTTAATTACAGGTTTTATGAATACAAAGCTTAGAATCAATATTCTTCTTGCAAGTATTTTGACACAGATTGCTTTGTATTCTATTAATATCCGAATTATGGGTAGAGCAAATACTCCACTTTTAGGCTCAGAAACAATGATGTCTAAGCTAAAGGCGTTTACTGGTGGAAACATCAGTACAACAACAAGTTCACTTTTTATTGGTTTGATTGTTATTGTTATCATAATTGCTTTGATGTACTGGTTCTTTGGCACTGAATATGGTAGTGCAATTCGTGCTACAGGTAGTAATGAACATATGGTTCGTGCCATGGGTATTAATACAGATACAACAAAAATCGTTGGTCTGATGATTTCTAACGGTATGGTTGCAATGTCTGGTGCATTGGTTGCTCAGAGTCAAGGATACGCTGATGTTGGTATGGGAACTGGTACAATCGTAGTAGGACTTGCTTCAATCATCATTGGAGAAGTTATTTTTGGTGCCCGCTTTGGTATGTGGTGGACTTTAATCAGCGTTGTATTTGGTTCAATCATTTATCGTATTGTAATTGCAATCGTTCTTCAGCTGGGACTCAAATCTACAGACTTGAAGCTGCTTACTGCTTTAATCGTTGCAATTTCACTTTCAGTTCCTGTATTTAAAGAAAAAATAGACAGAAGAAGAAGGGCTTATAAAGGTCCTTCTAATGAAGTAGATACAAGTCATAATTCAGATGAATATAAGCGTTCTGTAGAAACTATCAGCGATTCAGAAGCTGTTAAATAGGATTGGAGGTTCGATATGTCTACAATGTTAAAACTTACAAATATCACAAAAACTTTTAATCCTGGAACTGTAACAGAAAAAAAAGCTTTGCGTGGAATCGATCTTGAATTGGAAGATGGTGATTTTGTTACTGTAATCGGTGGAAACGGTGCGGGAAAATCTACACTTTTGAATCTTATTGCTGGTGTTCATTATACAGATACAGGTTCAATTACTTTGGATGGTGTTGATTTGACAGGAAAACCTGAACATTACAGAGCTCAGTTCTTAGGCCGCGTTTTCCAGGATCCTATGATGGGTACCGCCGCTAATATGGAAATTGAAGAAAATCTTGCAATGGCAATGCGTCGTGGTAAAAAACGTGGTCTTGCATGGCATATTAAAGACGAAGAACGTGATTTGTACCGCGAAAAACTTGCTTTGCTGGACTTAGGTTTGGATAAGCGTATGAATGCAAAAGTTGGTTTGCTTTCTGGAGGTCAGCGTCAGGCTTTGACTTTGTTGATGGCAACTTTGCAGAAGCCAAAGATACTTCTTTTGGACGAACATACTGCTGCTTTGGACCCAAAAACTGCAAAAAAAGTTCTTGAGCTTACAGAAGAATTTGTAACAAAAGATAAGCTTACAACTTTCATGGTAACCCACAATATGAAAGACGCAATTCGTTACGGAAACCGTCTTATCATGATGATGGACGGAAAAGTCGTTTACGATGTTCGGGGCGAAGAAAAGAAAAATCTTACAGTAGAAGATTTGCTGGCTAAGTTCAGTATTTCTGGCGTTGTAAGCGATAAGCTTTTAGGATAATATGTAGGGCCGACCTTATAAGGGTCGGTTTTTTATTTTGTAGCATCCAATCCCATTTTTTCAAATAATTCCAAATCACCTTTGATTGTAGTTCCGCTGGTTGTGAGCATGTTTCCTGTGATTGTGCCATTTGCACATTTACAGAGTTCATTCAAATCACAAGTTGTAAAAATAGAAAAATCATCATTTTTTGTAATCTGGTAACCGGCTAAAACTTTTTTTTTTAATTCTGAAATACTCATACTGTCCTCGTGAGGTTTAAAATAAGGATATTTTCAAAAGAATTCAAGATTGTAAACCTATAAATTTGACTAAAAGTTTACAATATGATATTGTCCAATCAATATGAAAAATAAAACAATTTTGAATGTAACTTTTATTGCGTTGTTTGCGGCAATCGTCTGTATTGGCTGCTTTTTAAAAATTCCAATCGGTCCTATTCCAATTGTTTTGCAGAACGGTCTTTGCGTTTTGACAGGCGTTCTTATGGGAAGCTTTTTAGGTGGTGCACCAACTGCTTTGTTCCTGGTTGCAGGTTTAATCGGCCTTCCAGTTTATTCTGGCGGTACTAGCGGTGTTGCTGTTTGGGCAGGTCCTACTGGTGGATTCTTGCCAGGTTATCTTCTTGGTGCAATTGTTGCTGGATTCATTGCAGGTCGTCCATCTGTAGAAGAAAAGAAATTCAACTGGAAGGTTTTGGTTCGTCTGATTGTTGCAGTTTTTGCCGGAATGGTAGTTTTGTACTTCCCTGGAGTATGGCATTTCTCTCGCTGGGCACAGAAGGCGGGAAAAATTGCTGAAGGTATATCAGCTTTGTCATACACAATGCGTGCCTGCGTAATTCCTTACATTCCTGGTGATGTTGTAAAGGCTGTGGTTTCTATTCTTGTAGCCTTGAAGGTTCGCCCAATTCTTGCACAATATTTGTATTCAGATAAATAAAAGAGGAAAACACTTTGATTAAAATACAGAACGTTACAAAATCATTTAAAACTTACGATAGTGTAAAACTGGCATTGAAAAATGTATCTCTTGAAATTCCTGATGGCCAGTGCGTTGTGATTGGTGGCGAAAACGGTTCTGGAAAAAGTGTTTTGATGAGTATAATTTCTGGCCTGGAGGATTCTTTCTCGGGCCAGGTTGAATGCCTTGATGCTGCCGGCAAAAAGGTTCGAGCAGGTCTTGTTTTTCAGGATGCGGAAACTCAGATTCTTGGTGAAACTCCTAAGGAAGATATTGCCTTTGGTCCAAAAAATCTGGGATGGAAGCAGGAACAGGTTGATGAAGCCGTTGCCCTTGCTCTGGAAAAAACAGGTCTTACCGAAAAAGCTGATTTTCCTGCACGATTTTTGTCTGGCGGGGAAAAGCGTCGTCTTGCTGTAGCTTGTATGATTGCCATGAATCTTCCTATTATCATTCTGGATGAGCCTTACGCAAACCTTGATTATGTTGGTGTAAAACAGGTGAATGCTCTGATTCGGCAGCTTAAGGATGAAGGGAAAACTGTTTTGATTCTTTCCCACGAAATTGAAAAATGTCTTGGTCTTGCAGATAAGTTTGTGGTTCTGTTTCGTGGTGAAAAGGTTTTTGAAGGTTCAGCAGAGGAGGGCTTGCAGCAGGATTTGGAACAGTGGAATATTAGAAATCCGCTGGTGAGCTACAAGGGCGTACAGGATTTTGTGTGGTAGGCTGTTGGAATGTCTAAATCTTATTCAATGTTCTCGTATAAAAAAGGTTCCTCATTTTTGCACAGATGTCCTGCCTGGATAAAAATTCTTTTTGTTCCTGTCATCAATATTCTGTTTTTATTTCTGCCAGTTTATTGGGCTCTTGGATTGATTGCAGTTCAATTTACTATTGCCTGCTGTCTGCATTTTACAATCAGAGAACAGTTGTGTGATTTGAAACCGGTTATTTATTTTGTAATTTTGTTCATTTTTGCAGATTTGTTGAGTCTGATTGGTTCGGGAAAATCTTTTTCTGATGTGTTCAACTGGGAAAATCAAAAGGGCAGCCTTGAAAGTTTTGTAACAATTTTTGCTGTTTTACAGAGTGCATCATTAATGTTCAAAACTTCCACCAGTCTTGAAATGCGGGATGGAATTGCAAAACTTTTCGGCCAGAAATCAGCCTTTACAAATGCTCTTTTTATGTTTTTGAACTTCATTCCAATGGTTTCAAGACTCTGGGAACAGTCAAAAAGAGCGTGGATTGCTCGCGGCGGTAAACAAAATATAAAAATGTATATTACCCTGCTGCCGATCTTATTTTCCGTGGGAATGAAAAAAGCCTACAATGGGGCACGGGCGATGAGTATAAGAATATAAATCCTCGGGTCAAGCTAGAGGATGAAATGTCATTTCACGATTTGATTGGTGAATCTACTAATAATGTGGTGGCTTGCGATTTGGAATATCACCTTCTGTGTTTTCAATTAAATCACGAATTTTTTCTGCCATCATTTTGTTTTCGGCTTTAAGCTTTTCTATATCTTTTGTTTGCTGAACGGCAACTTCCTGAATCTGATTCATAAAGTCTTCCATGTAAGCCAGTTTTATTTCTAATTGTGTAATTCTATCTTCTTCCATAAATCTATTCCTTATGTAAACTAACTTCGCCAGAGCTTAAAGTTTTTTTGCTTCCGTCTTCAAGCTCTACAACTAATCCTGCTTCATCATCAATATCTACTGCTTTTGCACTGTATACAGATTTATCATCACCAATTACTGGATGAACTTCTACAGTTTGTCCTATTATGAAGGACAGTTCTTTATATTCCTTCATAACAACAGCACTGTCTTCTTCAAGAATCTGCAAAACTTCGGCCGCAATTCCTGCCGCCAGCTGGCAACGTGTAACACAACCTTCAGCATTACCAGCTCCAGTAATACTTCCTGCCACCTTTGCAACTTCTTCCGGGAACACATCAGGATTATCAGAAATGTTAATTCCAATACCAATTATTGCTGACTCAATAGTACCAGTTTCAAAATTAGTAAAACCTTCTGTTAAGATTCCAGAAATCTTTTTGCCATTTACAAAAATGTCATTTATCCACTTAATCTGAGGATTGATATTGTACAGTTTTCTCAAAACCCTGCAGATTGCTACAGCACTAACTGCTGTTAATCTGGCAGGTTGAGTTATTCCACCTTTTGGAGCATAAACAATTGTAAGATAAATACCGGTTTTTTCTGGAGAATAAAAGGTTCGACCTAAACGACCCCTGCCTGCAGTTTGGCATTCTGCAACGTAAATAGATTTGTGATATTTTTGTCCCGACTGAGTAAGACGTCCATCTATATCGCGAAGATTTCCTGCTTCACTTAAAAGTCGTTTTGCATATGTATTGGTAGAATCAATTTCTTTGAAACATTCAATGTGAACGGTTTGACTTTCTGCATAAACACAATCAAAAGCAGCAGTAAAATGTTCCAGAGAAAAAACATCGGCGTTGGCCCCTAAAATATAACCACCATTGGTAGTCCCTTCAATAGAGTAACCTTGTTCGCGCAAAGAATTCACAGCTTTCCACACAGCGGCACGGCTTACACCACAAGCTTCAGCAAGTTTTTCACCAGAAAAAGCAGTTCCATCTTTCTGATTTTGTAAAATATCCAGAACTTTTTCTTTAGTTGTCATGGGAATAATATACCACATGGGTAAGTTTTATTTAATATAAATAAAGAGTATAATAGAACCCAGAGGTTAAGTATGGACTTTATAAAAAATAACTGGAAAGGAATTTTGATTTCCTTGGCGATTGCTGTACCTTCCTGGTTTTTAGGAAAGCTTTTTCCAATTGTTGGAGGACCTGTTATTGCAATTATTGCAGGTATGATTATTACTATTTTTATTAAGGATAAGACTCCTTTTGCTACTGGAATTAAGTTTACTTCGAAAAAAGTTTTGCAGTGGGCTGTTATTTTGTTGGGATTTGGTTTGGATCTTGGTGTGGTTGCTAAAACCGGTGCACAGTCCTTGCCAATTATTTGTTCTACAATCGCTACATCATTGATTGTTGCTTTTGTTATGTGCAAATTGATGAAGATTCCTGGAAACATTTCTACATTGATTGGTGTAGGTTCTTCAATTTGTGGTGGTTCTGCAATTGCTGCAACAGCTCCTGTAATTGGTGCTGATGATGAAGAAGTTGCTCAGTCAATTTCAGTAATTTTCTTCTTTAATGTTTTAGCTGCAATTGTTTTCCCATATTTTGGTCAGTTAGTAGGATTTTCTACAACTTCTGGTGAAGCTTTTGGTATTTTTGCTGGAACTGCAGTTAATGATACTTCTTCTGTAACTGCCTGTGCTTCAACTTGGGATGCAATGTGGAATCTTGGTTCAGAAACTTTGGATAAGGCTGTAACTGTAAAATTGACTCGTACATTGGCAATCATTGTTATTACTTTTGCATTGGCTTTGTATAAGGCTGCTCAGGCAAAACGGGCTTCGACAAATTCAGCCACTACAGCTCCAGCGTTCAGTCTTAAAAAAATCTTCCCTTGGTTCATTTTGTACTTTATTGCTGCCAGCTTGATTACAACTTTATGCTATAAATTTATTTCTAATCCAGATGTATTGGACTTTGTAAAACAGATTTTCAAATTTCTTAAGAATTGTTCAAAGTTCTTTATTATTCTTGCTATGGCTGCAATTGGTTTTAATACAAACATTATCAAGCTTGTAAAAACTGGTGGAAAACCATTAATTATGGGTGCAACCTGCTGGATTTGTATTACTATTGTAAGTCTGTTGATGCAGCATGTAATGGGTTTGTGGTAATACTATAAACAAATAAATTTACATCCAAATGCTTTTTGCAGTCTGTACATCATTTCTAAAGTAGGATTTGTTTTGTATGGATTTTCAAGCCGCTGATATTGCTGGTAGGTCATACCAACAGTTTGAGCGGCTTCTTTTTTTGATCGTTGTGCTCTGGCTTTCCTAAGTTCAATTGCAAATGCAATTTTTGGTGAAACTTCAATTGGAGTACCATTTTTATATTGTGCTTCAGGAATTGGTAAATCTTTTTGTAAACATACAATAAGACTTCCTTCTAGTGCTTCTTTAGCCATTTTATCAACTTTTTCCATAGATTCCGCACAAGTTTGGATATTTCTCATATCAGGAAATGTAACAATATACCAGTTATCTGTTTTTTCAATGTTGTAGTAATATGTCATTATTTAAACTCCTTTATTCCTGCTTCCTTTAGAATTCGTAATGCAAGGA
>JAEDFX010000014.1 GCA_016297805.1 Treponema sp.
TTCTTTAACATCATAATTAAAGCAACAATGGAAACTAAAGCACCATATCCACCATCACCAAAAATCATTCCGAAGAAAATTGTGAAGAACAACAGGAACCAGCCGGAAATATCATATTCATGATATCCAGGAACAGTTCCTAAGAAGTCTGTAAGAGGATAAATCAAGCTTACAAACTTATTATTCTTAAGTTTAGTTGGAACTTCAACATCTTCATCTTCTGGATCATCACATGCTACAGCCCAATTATTAGATGCACAAGCAGCTTTAAAATCAGCAAGTTTATCTGCTGGTACATAACCACTAATCCATGCAAGATCATTTACAGTGCCATCTGACTCATGTCCCATACCTGCATTAATATTTTCAAATTCAATGTCTTTTTCAAGATTTTTCTTGAATACAGCAATTGAAGATAAATATTTAGCATTATCAGCATAGAACTTTTCAATTTCGGCAATTTCTGCTTCATCCTTTCGAACTTCATTTGCCAAATCATCTGAAGAAAGTCTTGGAAGAGGAACTTCAAAAGCTTCTGGCAAAAGATTTTCAGGACGACCTTCACCGCCATTTACAATCAGGAATCTAACAGTTTTCTTGTCATTATTAACAAGAATTGTTTCGATTTTAGAATCTATAGCGTTGTATTTATCAGCAGAAATTTCATACAGTTTAAGATCAATGTTCTTTTCTTTAAGGTAGTTTAAATCATCAAGATTTACACTTCCCCATAAAGCAAATCGATCCAATTCTGTTGTATTAGCAGAAATTTCCTCAAGCAACTGCTTCTTTCTATCATTTTTAGAAACAATTTCAGAACAAAGTTTAATAACTTCATCATTTGAAAGAGTTTCTTCAACTGCACCTTTTGCTTTTTTAGGCTGCTTAATTTCTCCTAAAATTGATTCAGTTACATTTGCATTGTTAGTATATTCCTTGAATGCAGCAAGTTTTTCACTTGAACCGTCAAGTTTTTCAAGGTGTACTAATCCAATCTTACGAAGTGCTTTTAAAGCAGTTTCTTTTTCTCTATTAAGAAGAACAATAGAGACTTTTTTCATTGGTTCTATCATGATTAAGCCTCCTTACCTTCTTCAAGCTTAGCCTGAAGTTTCTTCTTAGAAATTTTACTTCTTACAACCGCAGCTGTCTGTTCATCACCAAGATAAACAGATATTTTCTTAATATTAGCCTTAGTTTCAGGAATCTTAACCTTTTCAAACAGGTTTACACGCTGTGTTGTAGTTCTTAATTCCTGAGAAAGCAAACGCACCTGTTCATCCAGGACCTCTGCTTCCAGATCAAGAGACAAAGCCTTTTCCATACGGTCTGCAGCCATATCAATCCATAATGGAGCTGAATACAAGTCGTAATCTCCACGACCAAAATCTGCTCCTTCATAAACAGGGATTGTTACACCGGCAATATTACCAGTTCCCTTTTTGATATTCTTTACAGTTACCATATCTGGAGTAAATGCCTCTCTTTCACCAAATACGGCAATCCATGCGTCAAACTCTTTTTCAAGAGCCACACGGGAAGCACGTACCTCTTTGGCTTTGGCATCTATAGTGCGGATTTCTGTTTGAAGCTGTTGTTTTTTGAGCTGCAAAGTAGGAAGATAGCGCTTATACATTTTAAGTGCATCTTTTTGTACTTTAAGCTCATTTTTTGTCAGCTTAATTTTAGCCATTTAAACACCTTATAAATATTTAAACTAAATTATTTCCGCGATGTTTTGACTGCAACGCAGGCAAAACTCGTTAAAATAAAATCCGCAGGATTTTATTTCGGCCAGTATTCTTCAATTAATGATGTCTTAAGACCAGTTTCTTCTGGTTCGAAACATTCAGAAAGAATCTTCCATCCCAAATCCAATGAATCTTCAAGAGAAATATTTTTTGAAAGATCCATCATATTATCTTCAAACTTCTGACCATAGTTCAAAAGCTTTTCATCCCATTTAGACAAGTTGAATCCCATTGATTTCTTTTCAAGAGTGTCTTTATAAGATGAGTAAAGACGAATCATACCATCCATAAGGGCACGATGATCAGGTCTAGTTGAACCGTTAACGTTCTGTTTAAGACGTGACAAAGATCCGAATGGTTCAATGCGTCCACCTTTAAGGTAATACTGTCCTTCTGTAATATAACCTGTGTTATCTGGAACTGGATGAGTTACATCATCACCAGGCATTGTTGTTACAGCAAGAACTGTTACAGAACCTGCACCTTCAAAGTCTACAGCTTTTTCGTAACGGCTAGCCAACTGTGAGTACAAGTCTCCAGGGTAACCACGGTTAGAAGGAACCTGTTCCTGAGTAATAGCAACTTCCTTCATAGCATCAGCAAAGTTTGTCATATCAGTAAGAAGTACAAGTACGTCTTTTCCTTTAAGGGCAAACTGTTCTGCTACTGCCAGAGAAAGATCAGGAATCTTCATACATTCTACAGTTGGGTCAGCAGCTGTATGCATGAACATAACAGTCTTTGAAAGAGCACCACCATCTTCAAGAGTTTTCTTGAAATAAAGGTAGTCATCATATTTAAGACCCATACCACCAAGTACGATTACATCAACTTCAGCCTGCATGGCAATTCGAGCCAAAAGCTGGTTGTAAGGTTCACCAGAGATTGAGAAGATAGGAAGCTTCTGAGAAACAACCAAAGTATTGAACATATCAATCATTGGGATACCAGTACGAATCATACGGCGAGCCATAATACGTTTTGATGGGTTTACTGAAGGACCACCGATTGTTACCAATGAATCAGCAAGAGCTGGACCATTGTCACGTGGTTCTGCAGAACCGTTGAAAATACGTCCTAACAAATCATCAGAGAAAGAAACATTCATCTGATGACCAAGGAATTTAATGTGGTCACCAGTAGAAATACCACGACCACCGGCAAATACCTGCAAAGAAACAATGTCACCATCAATTTTGTTAACTTCGGCCAAAGACTTTCCAAAACGTGTTTCAATTTCAGCAAGTTCACCATAAGCAACATTGTCTGCCTTTACTGTAATTACACTACCAACGATGGATTCAATTTTACTATAAACTTTGTTCATAATTATTCACCATCCTTTAATATAGCTGCAACATCGCTGCGAACTTTACCATTTGCAGAAGCATAGTGTTCTTCAACAGCTTTTTCAGCATCTTTAAATTTGTCGCTATTCCACAAAGAATAGTTCCAGTCAATAAACTTCTGACGCATCTGGTTGAAGAAGTTACGAGCTGTATCCTTATCTGCAAGTTCAAAATCAGAGCCAAGAACCTGAAGAACTTTAGCAAATGTGTATTTCTGACGTTCTACGCTTACAGCAGCATCGATTTCATCAAATGAGTTCTGCTGCATATAAACAGCATCAAGGAATTCACTCTTAAGATATTCGATGTAATCTTCTGTTGTTGTACCGTCTTCACCTACTACCTTCATCATCTGGTTTACTTCAACACCAGCAAGGAATACCTTACGTGCATAAGCTACCCAGTTTTCTGGAAGTACTGATTTGTATTTTGACCATGAAATGATTGGGTCAATAGCAGGATATTTACGAGCATCTGAACGTTCACGGGAAAGTCCATGGAATGCACCTACTACCTTCAAAGTAGCCTGTGTTACTGGTTCTTCAAAGTTACCACCGGCTGGAGATACTGTACCACCAATTGTTACAGAACCAAATGACCCATCACGGAGGCGAACATAACCTGCACGTTCATAGAATGCAGAAATATAAGATTCCAGATAAGCTGGGAATGCTTCTTCTCCAGGAATCTCTTCCAAACGTCCAGACATTTCACGGAGAGCCTGTGCCCAACGAGATGTTGAGTCAGCAAGAAGCAATACGTGTAAGCCCATCTGACGATAATATTCAGCCAAAGTAACTGATGTATAAACTGAAGCTTCACGAGAAGCAACAGGCATTGATGATGTATTACAAATGATGATTGTTCTTTCCATCAATGAACGTCCAGTTCTTGGGTCCTTAAGTTCTGGAAACTCTTTAATTGTTTCTACAACTTCACCAGCACGTTCACCGCAGGCAGCGATGATTACGATATCAACGTCTGCATTACGTGATGTTGTATGCTGTAATACAGTTTTACCAGCACCGAAAGGACCTGGTATACAATATGTACCACCTTTTGATACAGGATAGAATGTATCAATAAGACGAACCTGAGTAACCATAGGTTCAGTTGGTGCAAGACGTTCTGCATAACAGTCAACAGCACGTTTTACAGGCCATTTGAAAGCCATCTTCAAGTTATGGTCATTTCCTTTATCATCTGTAACAACAGCTACAGTTTCTTCAATTGTGTAAGAACCTGCTGGAGTTACTGATTTAACTGTATATACACCAAGCAAATCAAATGGAACCAAAATTTTATGAGTGAATGGTCCTTCTGGAACAGAACCGATAGAATCACCTCTTACAACTTTGTCACCAGGTTTTGCAGTTGGAGTCCAGTCCCATTTTTTATCACGTGGAAGAGAATCTACATAAACACCTCTTTCAAGGAAGAATCCTGCTTTTTCAGCAACAAGAGGAAGTGGGTTCTGCAAACCATCAAAAGTCTGGCCAAGAAGACCTGGTCCCAATTCAGCACAAAGAAGATCGCCGATTAATTCAACTGTATCACCAGCTTTAATTCCCTGTGTCATTTCGAAAATCTGCATCTGGGCGTTATTTCCGCGGATACGGATAATTTCACCACGAAGTTTCTTTCCGTCTACATTTACGTAGCCTACTTCATTCATAGAAACGTTACCTTCGAATTCGATAGTAACCATGTTTCCATTAATGCCGACTACTTTAGCTTTTGTATCCGTCATCAAATATCTCCATTATTTTCAAGAATATTATCGTAAATCTTATGATAAGATGTCTTTCCGTTTTCAACTTCAAACTTACGCATACGTTCAATAAGCATAAGTCTTAAGCCATAGGCATACACAGCATCAATTGAAAAATTATCCATTGGATAATTATCATCGATAAGGCGTAACCTGTATTCATAAAGAAACTGTTCTGCACTTAAAGGACTGTCCATTCCAACTGCTGTTCTGGCAACGTTTACAATGTCGGCAGTACAACCAGATGGTAAAGGAATGCTGTCTTTTTTAAGTTTCTGAGCACGAATCTGTGCCAGAACGCATCTCAAGTTTCTTTCTTTTTCATACCAAGTATCCAAAAAAACAGAACCTGTTGATGTGAGTTCCTGTGGTGGAACCAGTGAAAGTCCATTTAAAATGACCTTTTCATCTTCAGATATAAAACGACTTGCCAGTTCACGGAAACTTTCTCCAGTTAATGGCAAAGCAGTTTTACTTTCTGCCGATGAGATATTTGGTAATTGTGAAACCAAATAATAGTAAGCCACTAGTTTGCATCCTTTGCAGCTGCTTTTACCAATGCTGCAACTTTTGGATTAAGATATGCTGCAAACATCTCAGCAAGACTTTCTGCTGAATAATCATAGAAAGCAGCACCATTGTTTACACCAATTCTGAAACCTGCTGACATTGATTTGTCTGCTTTAATTTCAAGACCTTTTGCAATTTCTGATTTAAGTTCTGCTGTAAGAGAAGCTTCGAGAGCTTTCAAATCTTTTTCACTTAACAAAACTGATAATTCTGATGCTTCAGAATTTT
The DNA here is from genome assembly GCA_016297805.1 of Treponema sp. Classification (GTDB taxonomy): domain Bacteria; phylum Spirochaetota; class Spirochaetia; order Treponematales; family Treponemataceae; genus Treponema_D. The sequence goes on from JAEDFX010000014.1 coordinate 5,670, forward strand.
TAGCCCATGCTTTTACGGTCTCTGGTACTAATTTTGCCAATACATCTGATTCAGCTTTTTCTGTTTCAGCCTGAATAAGTCCATCCAATTCACCAATAAGAGCATCTTTGAATGAAAGAAGCATATTTCTTCCAGCCTGTGTAATGGCCTCTTCACTAGCTTTTTCCATTCTTGCTGTTTCTGCTTTTGCATTTTTAATGATTTCAGCAGCTTTTTCCTGAGCCTCTGAAATGATAGCTTCAGCTTTCTTTTCAGAATCCTGAACAATCTTTGCTGCTTCTGCTTCAGCCGATGCAACTCCATCCTTTTTGATTTTATCAATCAGTTCCTGTAATTGTACATCCATTACAATACCTCACTTAATAGTAGCCATAAATAGTTGAATCATTTTATCACGATTAATGCAATTTTCAATTAAAAAAAAGATTAATCGTGATAATTTATTGAGTTCTGTAACTTTTTTAATTAAATAAAATAATTTTAAACAGGCTTATTTAAATGAATAAACAGTTTTTGCCTTCATTTTCTGACCTGGTTCAAGAATACAAGTTGGGAATTCTTTCTGATTTGGAGAATCAGGGAAAGCCTGTGTTTCCAGACAGAAAGCTTCATGACTTTCATAAATTTTACCGTTTTTTCCCTGAATTCCTTTTATATAATTTGCAGTGTAGAACTGACAGCCTTCAAGGTTAGTATAAACAGATATTTCATGTCCAGTTTTTGGTTCTTTTACAACACAGAACTCAACCAGGTCAGAATCATCTAATGGAACACCACAATGAGGATTATCTTTAGAATACATTTCTGTTACATAACAATGATCATAACCTACACCAACTTCCTTCATGTCAGCACCCATTTTCTTTTCAGAAGTAAAATCAAATGGAGTTCCTTCTACATCAAGAAGTTTACCTGTTGGAATCAACTTAGGATTAACTTCAAGTCGCTGTGTTGAATTCATCTGAATTGTGTGATTACCAATATCACCACTACCTGCAAGATTAAAATATGCATGGTTTGTAATATTAATTGGAGTTGCTTTATCTGTTTCTGCATTATAAATACAAGAAAGATTATTATTTTCATCAAGAATGTAAGTAACTGTTAATTTTACATTTCCAGGAAAGCCCTGTTCACCATCAGGAGAAATTCTTGTAAATTTAACTCCACAGAACTTGTCTTCATCAATCATTTTGCCTTTCCACATCATTTTATCATAGCCATTATAACCGCCATGAAGTGTATTAGGTCCATCATTCTTGTCTAAATCATATTTTTTACCATTAAGAGTAAAAGAAGCTTTACCAATTCTATTAGCAAAACGACCAACAATTGCTCCAAAACAATAATTAGAATTCAAGAAGCCTTCAAATGTTGAATAGCCTAATAATACATCTGTTTTTGAACCATCTTTATTCTTCAAAACGATGCTTGTTAATGTACAACCATAATCTGTACAAGAAAAAGACATATTATCATTTTTAACTGTAAACAGATTTACTTTTGTACCATCTGATAAAACACCAAATTTCTGCTTTGTAACTTTCATAAAAAAATCCTTGCTTAATTAAGCATATCAATTATAAACGCTACTTCGGAGATTGAGCAAGATAATTCTGCAGCAATTTCTTCAACATTCATACCAGTTTTAAATAATTTTTCTACTTTATCTGGTAAATCTTTTGCAGAAATTTTTTTGTTTTCAACCTGTCTATCATTATAAACTTTGGTAATTATAAGAGGAACCTCTTTATATGCTGCTCCTTCAGGTGTAACTTTAACTTCATCCTTTAAAACTGATGTAGTTTCTTCATCTTCAAAAAGTGACTGTTGAAGCTCATTCTTTTTTACAATTTCATAGGAAGAATTTGGATCAATGTATGGATTATTCTTTCGTTTAGAACCAACAGGAGGAATTTCAGGAATTGGATTTTTTTTAAAAATAATATTTCTTTTTGATTTTGAAGAAATTTTTTCTGCTTCTGCAATCATATCTCTGAGTCGTTGAGTTGCTTCTTTAAAAATTTCCATTTTTTTATCAGCTTCATTAATTAAAGCTCTTGTTCTCTTAGTTGATTCGTTAATAAGCTCAATGTCCATATTGGCATTATTATTAATATCCTGAATCATTCTATTCATTTGTTTTCGAGTTTTTTCAATGATAGATTCTGTGGAAAAGAGTTTTTTAAAACGAATTAAAATAATTGTCATCAATAAAATGGCAATAGAAGAAAGAATTATTGCAATAATAGAAAGCACAGATTACCTCATTATATCGATAATGGTTCCAAGATAGGAAGAATCATTTTTTACAGGATGATTTTCAGAAGAATTATCTTCCTGCTTTTTTTTCTGCTGATTTTGCCTACCGTATAAACCACCACCATTTGAGCCATTCTGATTTATTTGTGCTGCATTTGCTTTTTCGTTACTTGTCTGCTGAACAGCGGCAGCTTTTTCCATATTCTTCTGTATATTATTCTGCTGCTGCATAGCTTCTGTTAATTGAGCCTGTTGTGCACCTGACATGGATTTAGAAACATTTGATAACTGTGAATACATTGTCTGAAGGTCAATCGGCTGTATACCCATCTGGCTGGTCCTCCTGCAATGCTGGTGGTTCATAATCACCACGCTTAGTCAATTTGCTGGAATCATCATAGAATACTGTAACTTTTTTTACATCCATCTTAACTTCATCCAAAGCATCTCGAACATAAATCTTTACACCTGAATAGATTGTATCTTCACATTTTACTTTTCCAATTGCTTTAAGCTCTCGTAAATGTGCCTGAATCTTCTCTATTTCAGATGTCATTTCTTCAAGTTCCTGACTTATCTGATTACACTTCTCTTTAAGACTCTTAAGTTTTTCTTCTTTTTCCTGAGGCAATTTTTTTCTAAGTTTCTTCTGCTGTTCCAAGGTCTGAATATCAAGATCACAGTTTTCATATTCTTTAGTCGCCTTAGACTGCAGATTCTGCAATTCCTCAAGACGCTTTTTAGCACGTGGATCAATACCTACTTCAAGAATTGTTTCTGTACCACCACCTGGTGATCCAATTTTTTTAGCACATATCTCTTCAGTTGCAAGAAGATGGCCGCCAATAATTTGAGCTTTTTTTCCTCTTACAACAATATTTTTCATTGCAGTAACACTAGAGTTGACGATTGAATCATATACAGTAACGTTTTCGTCAACTTCTACGGTTGTATCATTAATGAATTTAGCCCACAGAGATTTTCCGGCTTTTACATAACCTTCGCCTTTTCCAAAAATACCCTGTCTTACAATAATATTTCCAGTTGCAACCAGGCGAGATTTATCTACAATTCCATTGACTTCAATATTTGTTGCTTCAACAGTATAACCTTCTTCAACAGAACCTTTAATTACAACAGTTCCTACAAATTTAACATCACCAGTCTTAACATTAACAGCATCAAGGTATTTGATAGGTTCAACAGAAATCTTTCCATTAATAAGCATAACTTCACCATCAATACTTGCTTTAATGGTTACACCGTCTCTATCAAGATGAACATTTGCTCCTAACTGAACCTGAATATCTTTTCCGTTTTTTGCTTCCAGATAACGACCAAATAAAGTTTTACCACCTTTACCTCGTTCAGCAGGAATTTTTTGAGCAAGAGGTTGATCTGCAATAACATTCTGAATCTGATTCAATTCCTTATAGTTAATTTTTCCTGTATCAGAAACTTTTGCTTTAAGACGTTTTGGATCAGTTTCAAAATTATAAGATATATATGCATCATTACCATCAACAGGCATAACTGCAGCAGCAACTTCATAAGGAATGTTATAAACCGGATTATCAACAAATTCTTCGATTTTTTTCTCATCAATACATGGTTCGATTACACCTTGCTGCATTAAAGCTCTCTTTATCATTTCAGCAGAAGCTTCAGAACCACCCATTGAAGGTGGGGAAACGACTATAGATCCCTTAAGTTCGTCCTTTGTTACATCAACTCCAATAACAACATCACCTGCAGGTATATGTTTATAAGAGCCAACATTTATATACGAATTATCTGTTCCCTGTTTTACAAGTTTCTTAATCAGTTCTTCATCAAAATCAATTGTATCCTGACGCTTAACTTCATCAATTACATCACGCAATTCAATAGGAAGTCCTTCTCCAAGTGGAAGAATAACTTTAAGCATAATATCAGCCTTAATATGACGAATATAATACAATCCATCACGATCTTGAATCTGTACTGCTTCATCTTCATTTTCATTATCAAATAAACCGTCAGAAGCAAGTTTTGTAACTTTCTTGATTGTCGAAGGATCCTGATAGATTTTTAATTTCCATGGCTTTTTTCCAAGACCTAAAAAACCATCACTTCCTTTTTCAAGAATTTCATATTGAAGTGTATTTGTTTTTGTATCTAATTGTACTGCAGCATCAGCAAGGGCTTCATCTATAGTATCTGCATGAACATCTACAGAATGAAGCTCCTTATCAATACTGAGACGAGTTTTCATTTCTGCACGAATTTTTTCCAGAGTGACCATTTAAGCCTTAGATAATACCCTTTCTTAAATTAGTAAGCTTAGCTCTTAATCTTAAGTTAGCTTTAGTATGTAACTGAGAAATTCTTGATTCACTGACTTCCAGTACTTCACCAATTTCTTTAAATGTTAAATCCTCATGATAGTAAAGAACAATTACCATTTTTTCTTTTTCTGGTAATTCACTGATAGCCTGCGCAATAACTTTCTTTATTTCTTCACGTTCAGCAATAACATCAGGATTAAGACTTACAGGAGATTCAATATTGTTACCAATAGACATATTATCATTGTCATCTCCAGCGTACCATACATCATTTAAAGAAAGCACACTTGTACCAGAAACCTTCATTACAGTTCGATGATATTCATCTTCGCTCATATTTAAGGAACCTGCAATTTCCTGATCTGTTGCAGTTCTTCCCAATTTTGATTCCAAAGTAACAATAGCATCTTCAATTTCTCGTGATTTCTGTCTAACAGAACGAGGAACCCAGTCAATCTGACGCAATTCATCAAAAATAGCACCACGAATACGAGTCACTGCATAAGTTTTAAACTTTACGTTTTTTGAAGTGTCATATTTATTAATTGCATCAAGCAATCCAAACTGACCGTAACCAACAAGGTCATCAAATTCTACAGAAGCAGGCAAACCAACAGCTACTTTTCCAGCTACATATTTTACAAGAGGCATATACTGTCTAATAAATTTGTCTCTGAGAGCAGGAGACTTCGTCTTCTTAAATTCTTCCCAAAGATCGTCTTCTTCTTGTTCGTCATTAATTGGCATATACTCTTATCCTCTTATAAAGAATTCTCATCTGATAATATTGAACTAATAGCTTTTGCCATTAATCCTGCATCTTTTATCTCAGGCACTTCATCACTGTTTCTATGTGCGTTGGCAGAAGAAACAAACTCTGAATCAGTACTTGTATCCAGTTCTTCCTCAGATTCGACATCTCCCGTTGCAAAGTTCATATGATTCATATCAGGAAGTGTATCTAGATTTGACTCGTCAGATGAACCTGAAACAACAGGTATTGATTTATCTGAAGAAACAGAATCCGGTTTCACTGCTTCTTTACCAGATAAATCATTTAATTTTTCAAAGTTCTTCAACGGAACAAATCCCTGAGTCTTATCATTATCATTTTGAGATTGATTTATACCTTTTACATCAGATTCAGAAAGCATCTGATGATTATCTCCAACCACAAAATGATTTTCACCTTCACTCTTCTCAAGCTCTTCATCTTGAATTGTAATATCAACAATCTGACCTTTAGAAGAAGGCTGTCTTACAACTGCATTACCATCCTCTGATGTATCATCATTAGAAAAATCTCCAGAATCGTCTGCAAGAAATTTTTGAAAAATAAAATTAATTGCAAAACCTAAAATGCCGAAAATTATTCCAAACAACAAGGCTTTCAATAATACAGATGTAAATGATGTATGGGAAAATAAACCAAACAGAAAGGATAGGATAAATCCAGCAACGGCAAAAGAGCTGATGAATTTCATACCTTTCATTAATTAGCCTCCCAATATACCCGTAAATATTATACACTACATTATCAAAAAATAATAGAATTTTTTTACAATTTCTAATTATTCTTCTTTTTATTTATAAATTTCTTTAAGAAATTCGCTACTCCCTCATTATATTCAGGTTCAGTTTTCTCAATTCGTCCTACAATATGCTTCAAATAAACAGAAGGTTTGGATGTAGGATTAACAACGATAAAAGGTTTCTGTCTGATAACTGAAGCCTGTACAAGAGGATCTTCAGGAATACAACCAAGGTATTCAATTTTATATCCTAAAAACTGACCAACAATTGTAATGATTCTTTCAGAAATTCTTTTACCCTCATCAGGAGAATGAACACGATTTACTATTAATTTTATATCTACAGTTCTATCAACAATTTCTGTAGTAATAATTTTAATGATTCCGTATGCATCTGTAATTGCAGTAGGCTCAGGAGTTGTTACAACAAAAACCTCATCAGCAGCAGCAACAAACTGCAAAACATTATTTGCAATACCAGCACCTGTATCAATAATAATAATATCTGCATTACCAAGTGTGGCAAACTGATTGGCAAAATATTCTAATTCTTCAACACTTAAATTTGCAATCTTAGAAAAACCATTGGCACCAGCAATAAACTTAATTCCGAATTCTGTATCCATGATAATTTCTTTCATGGTCTTTTTCTTATTGATAACATGCATAAGATTGTATTGAGGAACAATATTCAGCAATACGTTAACATTGGCCATTCCTAAGTCACCATCAATTAAGATTACCTTTTTACCAAGTTGAGCGTATGCAATTGCCATATTTACAGCAAAGTTAGTTTTACCAACCCCACCTTTTCCACTACATATAGCAATAATTCTTGTATTATGATTTTTCTTAATCTCTGCAGCAGCTTTTTCTACAGTATCATTTGTATTTTCAAATAATTCACTTAATCCTTCTGCCTGTTCTTCCATAATTATTCTCCAAATTTATCTTCAATATGAATTCTGTCAACTTTAAAACTATCAAGCCGCTTCAAGAAATCTACTACATTTGCTTTTGTAATATCTCTGGAAGCAACCTGTCCATGAGTTATAAATGATATAGCTTTATGTTTTTCATAAAGTACACTTATAACATTTCCTAACTGTGCAGATTCATCACATTTAGTTACAATCACAGATTTATAACCAAAAAGTTCATAATTCTGCATAATATTCTTTAAATCTCTGGCTTTTGTAGATGCTGTTGTAACAAGATAAATATCCGGATTCATTCCAGGTATATCAATCAGCAACTTCATTTGAGCAATATGGGTTGCATCATTTGGACTAAATCCACTTGTATCTATAAATATTGCATCCATATTCTCTTTATTATCATCATATAAAGTTTTAAGATCTTCTGCTTTTTCTGCCTTGTAAACAGGAGATCCCATATGCTTACCCCAACGCTCTAATTGTTCCATTGCACCAACGCGCATTGTATCTGTTGTTATAAAACAAATTTTTGGTTTTTCCCCATTACGGTTCTGCGCATAGGATTTTACAAATTGAACTGCAAGTTTTACAAGAGTTGTAGTTTTTCCCACGCCTGTTGGCCCCACAAGAATAAAAACATGAGGTGGTCTAAATGTAATTTCTTTAGCGATTTCTACAGATTCTCCAATCCAATCCACAACTCTGCGTTCAACTAAATCAAAATTATCAAGCTGTTCAAGAGAAAACTCGTTACGAATTTTTTCCTCTATCATTGTAATATAAGAAAAAGAAAATTCATTCTGCGCAAGCATATCTTCAATTTTCTTTATTGAATCATGTTTTTGCTGTGCAGCAGAAGCAACACCTGCCATTTCCTTTTTCATTTCATTTTTTAAATCTTCAATACTCTGTGTAATTTGAGTAATCTGCGAATTTATAGGTGTCTGATTTTGAAGACTCTTTAATATATCCAATCTGTTTTTTTCCAGTATTTCAGATTCAGTTGGCTTGTGTTCTGGATAAACACCATTCATTGAACTATAACCATCTGAATTATAGGATTTCTGGTGATTAACTACGTATGTAACAACAGTAACAGGTTTCTTCTGTAAAAATAAAAAACCTCCTGATTTAAAATCTACAGATTTATTTACAATACGATAATCTTTTCCGTACAATTTAAATAATTTATCTCTGCATTCTGCCAAAGAGCGACCGGTTATTTTGTTTTCTATTTCATCATCATAAGCCATTTTCACTCAACCTCTTTACACATTATCATCTGCAATTTCATCAATAATTTCTACCTGAATATTATTTCCAGCAGCATACATTTCCATATCGGAAATAACTACAACGCCTGGCTGCTCTCTTTCTATTGCAGATCTTACAAGTTGTCTAACATTACTTACACACAAAATTATTGGCAGATACCCCATCTGCGAGATTTTACTTAAAGAATTGCTTACTGCAGTAATCCATCTTCGTCTGTCAACAGGATCAAAAGCAACATATGGCTTTGAACCATCCTGTGGATAGTATGCATGTTCAATAATCAACTCTGACAATTCCTGAGAAAGTCTCATCACACGAAGCTTTTTATCAGATGGATCACAATACTGCATACAAATCTGAAGACCTAAAGCTTCACGTACTTTAGCTGTCAAATCCCAGGCATTATGAGAAACACTAGCATAATTGGCCATTGTTTCAAGAATCTTAACATAATTACGGATAGAAACTTTTTCTTCCAGTAAATTCTGGAATACCTTTTCAATTGTACCATAACTAAGTTTTGATGTATTAAGAACTTCATCCACAAGAACAGGATTCTTTTTCTTAACAGTTTCAAGAATAACAGATACAGCCTGACGATCTATCATTTCTGCTGCATGAGAACGTATAATTTCTGTAATATGAGTAGATATAATTGTTGGAGGATCAACTACCACATAACCGGCAGCCTCAGCTTCACTACGTCTGTTTTCAGGAAGCCAGATTGCATCCATACCGAATGCTGGATCTTTTGTCTTTTCCCCTTCAAGTGGTGTTGTAATTGCACCAGTATCCATACACATTACATAACCAAGTCGAACAGTTGCATGACCAGCTTCAATTCCTTCGATTTTGAAACTATAATCATTTGGTTCCAGTGTCATATTATCCTGAATACGAATTTTAGGAATATCCAGACCTATATCATGACGAGCTTCAGTTCGAATTCTTGAAATACGTTCAAGAAGTTCAGCACCTTTTTCTTTGTCAACAAGAGGAATAAGAGCATATCCTAATTCAAGAGAAAGAGGATCAAGCATTACAATCTGTTCTTCATTATTATTTGCCGCAGATTGAGTTGCAGCCTGTTCCTGAGCCTGCTGTTGCTGCTGGAATTCCTTGCGTACCTTATCTTTTGTCATTCTGTAGCCAATAAAAGCAATAAATGCACCAATAGGAATAAGCAGGAACTGAGTTCCATTACGAAGTACAATTCCAAAAACTGCTAATGCAGCACCAACAACTTCATAAAGATGTCCATCAAATGTAAATTCCTGCTTGAGCTGTTTATCAAAGGTTTCATCAGATTTAGTACCAGTAACCAGCAAACCTGTTGCAAATGAAATAATTAATGATGGAAGTTGAGATGTTAATCCATCACCAATTGTAAGGGATGAATATGTGGCAAGGGCATTCTGAAAAGACATGCCGTTCATAACCATACCTATAATAAATCCACCAATCAGATTGACAACAGTAATAAAAATTCCAGCTTTAACGTTTCCACTTACAAACTTTGAAGAACCGTCCATATTTGAATAGAAGTCAATGTCACGTCTAACTTCAGCTTTTAAAAGCTCTGCCTGTTCTTCATCAATGGCACCAGAATTAAGACGATTATCAATATCAAATAATTTCTGATTCATAGAATCCAAACTGAATCGTGCAGCGACTTCAGATACACGACCAGCACCCTTTGTAACTACAAGAACCTGAACTACAATCAGAATGATAAAGATAACGAATCCAATAACAATATTATTTCCGGCAACAATATTGGCAAAGGCCTGAACCATTGCACTTTGTCCCTGAAGACGACCACTTTTAAAATTACCAGTAAGAATCAGTCTTGTAGAAGAAATATTTATGGCAAGACTGAACAATGTTTGAAGTAATATAACTCGAGGGAAAGTCTGAAAATCAGAAGGACGAGGCATCTGAACAACAACCAGAAGAATAATAATAGCAAGAGTAATATTCAAAATCATTGAAAGATCAATGAGCACTTTAGGAATAGGGATAAAAAGAAGGAATACAACGACAACAATAGCAACAGGTACAATGTTGCTTTGTATAAAATTGAGAATTTTCCCTCGACTTTCGTTTGCCATAAGTCCCCACCCAGCAAATTACTTATTCTAGTAACTAATTATTATTTTTATATTTTTCCAAATGCGAATAGATGACAGCAATCGCATTATAATATACTTCGGGTATTATATCACCAACTTCAACATTTGTATACAAATCACGAGCAACAGGACGATTTTCTACAATAGGAATGTCATTTTCCCTGGCCAACCGTTTAATTGTCTGTGCCATAGCATCTTCACCTTTTGCATTAACAATTGGAGAATCTGCAACACTTTGATCATATTTCAAAGCAACAGCAAAATGTGTAGGGTTAGTAATAACTACATCAGATTCGGAAACGGCCTTGGGAATATTCTGAGAAAGTAACTGCCTCTGCATCTGCTGAAGTTTACTTTTGACTTCAGGGTCACCTTCCATCTCCTTATATTCTTCTTTCTGTTCCTGTTTTGTCATTTTCATTTCTTCCATGAAATCACGTTTTTGCATGAAATAATCTGGAATTGAAATAACAAGAAATATAACTGAAACAATAATAAGAATCTGGGCAGCCATAGAAGCAATTTTTCCTATAGCAGCACCAATTTCTCCATTACTAATAATTTCGCACAACACAAAAAGATCTTTTTTAATACATATATAGGCAACAAGACAAATAATTGCAACTTTACCTATAGATTTTACGACATTGAATGCACCTTTTGCGGAAAAAATAGTCTTCTTTAAATATTCACCAATTTTAGGTACAATTTTTGAAAATTTGATTTCTATAGGTTTTAAACTGAAAATAAAACCTTTTGTCTGAATAATATTTCCTGCAATTGCCGCAATTACACTGATTATTGATATAGGAAGTACACATTTTATAAAAACATCATAAAAAAAAGATAACAGAATAGGATTACGGATGTTATAAGTGGAAACCTGAGAGAAATAAAAAGTAAATATTGAAATAAACTGACTTAAAAACCATTTTGAAAGAAATATAAGAACAATTACACAGAATAACAGTACAAGAGCTCCACTTATTTCCTGACTTTTAGGAACCCTTCCCTCTTTACGAGCTTTTTCAAGTTTATATTCTGATGGTTCCTCGGTTCTTCCCTCATCTTCTGCAGCCATTTACTAAATACCTCCTCCGGAAATATCAGTAAATAATTGTTCAATGTCTGCAAAACCTTTATTAAAGGAACGTACAAAGAAATCGATAATATTAGGCATTACAAAAGCAACAATGGTAAATGCAACCAAAATCATAATTGGAAATCCTTCAGAAAGAAGATTCATCTGAGGAGCGGCTTTTGTTAATAGACCAGTACATACCGTAATAAGACATAAAGTTCCCATAACAGGCAGAGCTATTACCAGTGCATCAGCAAAGAGACTTGAAAGTCCTTTTATCATAAAAGTAACAATTTGATTACCATTATTAACTATACTGATAGCATTCAAAGATGAAAAACTTGTTACCAACCCTTTAAAAAATAATCTCTGAAACCATTGTGTCTGCATAAAAACAAGCATGGCCACCAGATTAAAAAACTGTCCCATTAAAGGATTTTCAACCTGTGATAAAGAATCGTAGGAGCTGGCTGCACTTAATCCCATCTGAAAGGCTAGAAATTGTCCAGCCGCACTGAAAGCAGCAAATATGATAGTAATATAAAAACCTATAATAATACCGATTAAAGCTTCACCAATTAAAATCAAAATATAAAGTAAAGAAAAAGTTCCATCTTCGGTGATATATGGAGCATAAATACTGAAATCTACTGTTCCAAAAATAAAAAATGCCATATATCCAGCAAGAGCAATTTTCGCAACACGAGGTGTTGCACGCATGGAAAACATAGGTAAAACCATTAATAATGCAAAACATCGTACAAAAATCAAGAGATATGCTGGAGCCTGTAATAAAATATTGTCTAGCATATTCTACTCTCTATTTTGCAAAATCCGGTATTCTCTGAAAAAGATTAATTGTATATTCTCCTAATGAGGTAAACATGAATCCACCAAGAAAAGCAATACAAAAAAGAACTGCAAGAAGTTTTGGTAAGAAAGTCAAAGTCTGTTCCTGAATAGAAGTTGTAGCCTGAAAAATTGCAATAATCAAACCAACAATTAAAGCAAGTCCCAAAACAGGACCAATTAAAGAGATAACCTGTGTTACAGCACCACGCATTAAAACAACAATTGTATCTATAGTCATATTTTATCCCCCTATTACTTTATAACTGAAACAAACAACTGCTGAGTTAAGAGTCCCCAACCATCTACAAGAACAAATAATATAAGCTTAAACGGCATAGAAATTTGCACCGGTGGAAGCATCATCATACCCATAGCCATAAGAATACTTGCAACAACCATATCAATAATAATAAACGGTATATACAGCAGTACACCTATTTTAAAAGCTACAGTTAATTCATGAAGTATATATGATGGTACAAGAATATGAGTTGGGACATCTGCCAAAGTATTTGGTTTTTCCATTTTAGCCATATTCATAAACATCTTGATATATGAAGTATCATCTGCCATCTGAGAATACATAAACATTCTCAAAGGTGCCTCTGCTTCATGATAAGCTTCTTCGATTGTAATTTCACTGTTAGACAATGGCTTGTATGCCTTTTCATAGATAGAAGTAAAAGTAGGCCACATTGCAAATAATGTCATAAAAAAAGCAATACCATTTAATACTGCAGTTGGAGGAACCTGCTGTAAAGATAAGGCTCGTTTAATAAAATCAAGTACAATAGAAAATCTCAAGAAACATGTAACAAGAATCAGAATACTTGGAGCAAGAGTAAGAACTGTAAGAATTAAAAGTAATCTTACAGAAAAAGCGACTTCTCTTCCCGTTTGAGGTTCCGTAATCTGAACTGCCACATTAGGAACAATAGAACCTCTCACATTCTGGTTCATTTCAGTTGTTCCATTAGTTGATCCCTGTGGAAAATTTTGAGCAGTAAGTATTCCTGTTAATGAAAAACAGAGGAAAAACAAAACTAAAAACTTTTTGATCTTATTCATTTTATTCCTCTGACTGATTATTAAATAAATTATCTACCTGATTTTCAGTATCTGAAAAAACACTCTTCTGTTTATTTCCTTTTACGAGGAACATATCTAAAACTTCAGAAAAACTAGAAGGTTTTTTTGTATTATTCTTTTTATCTGCGCTAAGGTTCATAGCTTTGATTAATTCATCATCCTGAATTTCGCCGAGTAAAGTAATATTATCTTCAGTAACTCCAATCAAATATGCTTTATCAATAAGAGTAATAACTTCTATTGTTTTACCTGGAGCAATATTTATATAAGCAGCACGTCTTAAATAGTCATCATCGGTTTTTACAACATTTGTTTTCTTTTTTATAAACCACAAAACTCCGTATATTAATGCAATAACAATCAAAAGAACAACAATCATTCTAATAAAAACACCAGCAGTTGAAGTTCCTTTATAATTTTGAGACGCATCAACAGACATAGCACTATCATCAGAGAGGACAATAGAATTTTCTGTAATCTGTATTGAATCTTCCGATACGGAATCTGTTGACTGAGAATAAATATTAAAGGCAGCAATACAAATAAGCATTGCCGCTATTATAAATCTTTTAAAATTTCCCAATTTTTCCCACCCTAATAAAATTGGTTTAGTTTAATTCGTTTACACGCTCCATTGGAGAAAGGATTTCAGTTACACGAACACCGAAGTTTTCATCGATGACTACAACTTCTCCTTTAGCAATAGGTTTATGATTTACAAGAATATCTACAGGTTCACCGGCAAGTTTATCAAGCTCAATGATTGTACCTTCACCCATACCAAGAATATCTTTAATAGATTTCTTTGTACGACCAAGTTCTACAGTCATTTCCATGAAAACATCCATAATCAAACTGATGTTTCCCTGTTCTCCAGCATTCATTCCTGTCTGTAAAGATGGATACTGTAACTGCTGAACATTTGGTACATTCATTCCCATGTTCATACCCATATTTGGCATACCGCCCATCTGCTGCATACCACCCATAGGCATTCCCATATTCTGCATGCCGCCCATCTGCTGCATACCACCCATAGGCATTCCCATGTTCATACCCATATTCTGCATGCCGCCCATCTGCTGCATACCACCCATATTCTGCATACCGCCCATCTGTCCCATTGATGCAGAACCAGAAGCAGGAGCCTCCATTCCACCTAAATCAATTGGACTTAAAGCTGCAGCATCATCTTCACCACCAAGAGCTTTAGTAATGCCTTCAGCAGCATCACCACCGATACATTCCCATAAAGTATATGCTTTTCCATCAAGTGTTAAAGGATAACTTGCAAGTACAAAATCTCCCTGTGGGAACATAATCATAGCTTTTGATTCATTAATTGATTCAGGAGTTGCATATGCAAGTCCCGGTACTTTACCAACTGAATCAATCTGAGTAATTTCAGCACTGATGAGAGTAGCAATAAATTCAGAAACAACAGAAAGAACCATATCATCTACTTCAGTTGCTTCCTCTGAACTTACAAGCTGGAAAATCTTAAGAGCAAATTCAGGAGCCAACAAATACAAATGGCTACCTTTAATACCTTGATTATAATCAGCAACAACACCAATCACAACCTCAGGCAACTTTGACAAAACTCTGTCTCTGTTAGATTCTTCAACAACAGGCTTATCACAAGTAAAACTAGCACTGGTTGTTTTATTAATATTTTCTTCTACTTTTGGCTGAAGATCATCTGCCAGTTTCTGAAGAGTTGGAATATCAAAATTATATGTTGGACCATTACCAACGTGACCAGATGAATTTAAACCGTCAATTGCAACACCAGAAAGCAATGCATCAATTTCATCCTGTGAGATAGCACCATCACTCATATGTTTCGTCTCCTTCTACAGAAAGCTCTTCAAATTCGTCAGATTCAACGTTTTCAACTTTTCCTGTAATTTGTACTGCCATTTTTTTACCGACAACACCTGGCTGGCAGTAAAACTTTTTCATATTTCCTACACTTAGAGATAAAGGATCTCCAACTTTTATATTTGAAAGACGTACAACATCACCAACACGCAATGAAAGAACGTCTCGAATAGGCAAATTAATTGTTCCAAAATCAGCAACAACATCCATGTCTACAGAAGTTAACTGCTGCTTAATAGTTCCCAAGTACTGAGTTGTTGAACTCTTACGTACAGAAGAGAACCAGAACTGTGATGAAAGTTTTGAAATAATTGGTTCAAGAACCAAATATGGGATACAGAAGTTCATCATACCTTCTTCATCACCGACCTTAGTTTCCAATGTGATTAATACAACCATTTCTGTTGGAGGTACAATCTGTGCAAACTGAGGATTTGTTTCAATCTGTGCAAAACGAGGACGCAAATCAATAACCTGAGTCCAAGCTTCACGAATATTAGCAAGAATACGTACAATAACGCCTTCCATTACTTCCTGTTCAATATCTGTAAGATCTCGGTTTTTATTACCAGTTGTAGCACCACGTCCACCGAACAAACGGTCAATCATACAGAAAGTAATTGCAGGGTCAATTTCCAAAACCGCATTACCCTTCAATGGATCCATATTGATTACTGCCAGAGTTGTAGGAGTTGGAATAGAACGAATAAATTCCTCATAAGTAAGCTGATCTACCGAAGCAACGTGTACATGAACAAGAGAACGTAACTGAGCAGACAAGGAAGTTGTTGTTAAACGAGCAAAGGTCTCATGCATATTTGAGACCGTACGCAACTGTTCCTTAGAGAACTTATCAGGACGTTTAAAGTCATAAATCTTTATTTTACGAGCACTATTAACCGGCTTAAAATCATCAACTTCAGAATCACCTGAGCTGATAGCTGTAAGCAACTGGTCAATTTCATCCTGTGACAGAACCTCGTTCATGCAACTTCCACCTTACTTTTAGTTTTGCTCAATAACATCTTTCTGCTGGAAAACAACATCACGAATACGAGAACTACTGAGAATTTTATCATTAATACCATTTTTGATTTCATTTTCAAGAGCATCTTCGTTATTTGTATTGCGTAATTCAGCCGCAGTCTTACCACTAAAATATCGGCGTAAGAATGCTTTTAATTCAACTGTTCTCTGTGTAATTTCTGTTGATGTAGCTTTATCATCTTTTTTAAATGCTAAGGCAACATCAATACGAACGGTTGCAGGAGGATCATCACATGTAGTTGTCTGGATTATACCTAAAGATGTATACCAGTCATAAATTTCTCTCTGACCAGATACATATTCCTCAGAAGAAGGAATTGCGGTAACTTGAGTACTATTTTTACTTGTGATCTTTACAGTAACTACTACTACTACTACTATTACAATAATTGCAGCAAGACCAATAATCACCCATTTTAACAAACCAGGCAGTAATCCGCCCATTCCACCTTTTTTCACTGGCGTTCCGCTTGAACCACCATCGTCAAGGTTAATTTCATCATCGTCTGCCATTTCCCCTCCAGCAAAACAATACTAGGTATTGTAACATTAAAAATGTCCTTCGTCTAGAATTATTATATCCACACGTCTGTTGTAAGCTCTCGCCTCAGCCGTATCATTGGAAAATTTCGGTCTTGTATCAGCATAGCCGGCAACCGAAAAATTATTTTCCTTTACTCCATAATCGGCAAGATAATGAAGAACATTAACAGCTCTTGTAGCAGAAAGCTCCCAATTACTTGGAAACTGAGAATACTCTTTAACCGGAGTATTATCTGTATGTCCTTCAATTCTAAAACGACGTCCTTTTAATTCATCAGACTTAAAAAATTCCGCAAGACGAAGCAATGTTTCTCTAGTTTCATTTATATTTAATTCTGCACTACCTTCTTCAAAAAAATTATCAGAAAGCAATGTAATGATTAAACCTCGTTCATCACTTGTAATGGTAATTTTATTAGATTTTACATCAGGTGCAAAAAGACTTACCGCCTTCTTCTTAGCCAATCCTAAAGACTTACCTTTTTCCAGAGATGGCAAAGCATTAATATTATTACCTAAATCTGAAAGCTGACCTGCTGACAAAGAAAGACCACCAGAAACAGATTCTGTTTCCTGCATCTGGAGAGACTGTGTAATTGTAGCCATCTGGGTAACATCTACTTCTGAAGGGTTATACATCATTACGAAGAAACACAACATCAGTGTAATCATGTCACCATAAGTACCTTGCCAGGCGGTGGATGGTTTCTCAGGTTCTTTAGCTTTTTTTCCCATCTATTTATTACCTATTATAAATTAGTCTTTCAAAACGTCTGCTTCAATTGCTTTTCTTGATACTGGATCAAGATATGTAAGAAGCTTCTGTGCCATAATACGAGGGTTTTCACCTGCCTGAATAGCAAGAACACCTTCAATAATCATTTCTTTTGAACGCATTTCCTGAGCATTATGTGCAAGAAGTTTTGTGGCAAAAGGTGTAATCAACCAGTTGGCCATCATAGACCCGTACAAAGTTGTAATCAAGGCAACGGCCATGTTTGGACCGAGGGATGATTTATCTGCAAGGTTGTTCAACATACCAATAAGACCTACTACTGTACCCATCATACCAAAACCAGGAGCAAATCCGGCCCAAGCATTGATAAGTCCAATCCATTCCATATGGCGGGCTTCAACCTGGTTCATTTCATTTTCCATGATTGCACGAATAATATTTCCGTCAGTACCATCAACTACAAGACGAAGTCCCATTTTCATAAATGGATCTTCCAAATCATCAAGACCATCTTCCAAAGCAAGAATACCTTCACGGCGGGCTTTTTCAGAAAGGGCCTGCATATTAATTACAATATTTTTTTCACCAAAATCCGGAATCTTGAAAGCACGTCCCATAATCTTGAACATACCTAAAGCCTTCTTTAAAGGACAGGCAATAAACATGGCAAAATAAGAACCACCAATTGTCATGGCAGCAGATGGAAGGTCCAAAATACCGCCCATTGTACCACCAGATGTAACTACTGACATGACAATCATGGCAGCACCACCAACAATACCAACTATTGTAGCTATATCCATTACAAGACCTCTTGTCTTTCAACACCGATATTACGTCGGTATTCTATAATTTTTTCTATAAGTTCTTCGGGGGAATTTCTGACAATGATTTTGCGACCTGACAACATTGTTAAAGTTAAATCAGGAGTAGTTTCCATACTTTCAATCATGTGCGGATTCACCCAATATTTTTTCCCATCTAACCGCAATACATCTATCATATGTTATATATACTCTTCCTAATTATAATCTTTTTTATTTATATTTCAATTATAATTTAATCTAAATAATCAGTATTTTTATATTTTTATAAAATTACGTTATAGATTAATATTTTTATTTAAAATTCCACGGTGATTTTCTATAATACACAACCGAGGCAAATATGACAGATTCTAATCCATATATTTATATTATTGAAGATGAGGATGCTATAGCTAAATTAATCAGTTTATACCTTGAAAAATCAGCTATCAATTCAAAAATTTTTAATACAGCAGAAGATGCTCTTTCCACAATTAAAGAAGATCATACTCCAGATCTTATTATTTTGGACTTAAATCTGCCAGGAATGTGCGGTTTTGACTTCTTAAAAAATCTTAAAGAAATCTACAATACTAAAATGCCTTCTGTAATGATACTTTCTGCCCGAGATGCAGATGAAGACATTATTGAAGGATTGGGAATTGGTGCTGATGAATTCATTACAAAACCATTCTCCCCTAGCGTTCTTGTTGCAAGAGTTCAGGCCAATTTAAGACGTCAAAGCTTTGCAACAGCCAATGCAGAAGAATCTATCTGCTTTGGTGATTATGTATTACTTATGAGTAGTTGTGTTCTAAAAAAAGGCACAAAAAAGATTCCTCTATCTACAAAAGAATATGAAGTACTTGAGTTTTTAGTAAAAAATGCAGGAAAGGTTTTATCTCCAGAGCTTATTTATCAGTCTGTCTGGAATGTAGAATTTGGCGATATTACAGCTGTTGCTGTATATATCCAGAGATTAAGAAAAAAGATTGAAAATGATGTTTCTAACTGTGAATACATTAAAACTGAATTTGGTAAAGGTTACATTTTTAATAAAGAAACTATAAAATAACCTTATGACCATTAAGAAACAAACAAAAATTCTTACTATATTAATTTCAGCAATACCATTAATCTGTTTACTCTATATTGGCTTGCATCAGTATTTTACATCAAATTCCAGATACCTTATTAATGGTTCGAAAAAAATTGAACATTTTGACGAAGAAATACTATCTCACAAAGACAGAAATGATTTATTCAATACATTACGTCTTCTTCCTCCAAGTATTCAAACCTGCGTAGTATCCAGTGACAATACAATTATTTTCTCAACCATTGAAGCTCTAAAGACAAATACAACAATCCATCAGAATGAATTGTGGCATTTTGTAATGACAACATCCGATAAATATTTCTACCAGTTTACCAGCGTTAATTTATCAACAACAAGAGTATCTATTATTACAAGAATTTCCCGCACAAAACAGGATATCACAAAACCTAAAAGTATAATTATTCCAATTTTTATTGTAATGACTACTCTGGTTATTATTTGTGTTATTTTAACAATTTTGATTTTCAATAACATATTCAAATCCCTTGTATTGATTAAAAACACTACTTCCCAGCTTGCAGAAGGTAATCTTTCCACTACAATTATTACAAATGAAAAAAATATTAAACAAAATGAAATTACTTCGATTCTTTTAAGCCTTGAAAAAATGAGAATTTCTTTACTGGAGGAACAGAATCGTAAAAACAAGTTCATCATGGGCATTAGTCATGATTTACGTACTCCAGTTTCAGTCATAAAAGGATATATTGAAGCCATTTCAGACGGAGTTATTTCAGACAAAAAAGAACTTTCCAATGCACTGGAATTAATCCGATGTAAGACAAATCAACTTGATGACATGATTGATTCCCTTATCAATTTTATGAAACTAAATAAAAATGATATTAGAGAAAGCCTATATCCTTCATCTATTACAAAAATTATTAAAAATTTTGCAAAAAATTCAGAAATTTCTGCAACAGTATTCAAAAGAACTATCATAACAAACGTTGATATTGACGAGTATGAAGTTCCTTTAAATGAGCAGCTTATTTTAAGAGCTTTCGAGAACCTTTTCAGTAATGCTCTTCGATATACAAAAAACGGAGATAAAATAGAAATAAATTCCTATGAAAAAAATAAATCTTTGTATCTTGAAATAAAAGACAGTGGTTACGGAATAGCAGAAAAAGACTTAAAATACATTTTTGACATGTTTTACAGGGGTACAAATTCCAGACACGAAGAAGGAATGGGCATAGGCCTGGCAGTTGTACAAAATATTATTAATATTCATGGATGGAAAATAAGCGTAGATTCCAAACTCAATGAAGGCTCTTGTTTCAGAATAGAAATTCCATTATAAGGCTAAAGAATTTCTTCCAGGAATTTATTCAGATATAAAATTCCATTTATTCCAAGGGTAAATGTTCTTTGTGGAGCATAACCTGTAATTTCACAAAGATTTTTTCTATTCCAACTCATAAGAACATTCAAAATATTTTCAGGGATCTCCATTCTGAATTTATCTACAAAATCTTTCTCCTGAACGCCAGATACTTTTCTTAACCCCATCATAAAATACTCAAAAATGGAATCTGAAAGATTTACCATTTCTATATTTTGCGGATTTTCAGCATTTTCCCTTGAAACTGACAGCCAGTAATTGCAATAAAGATTTATATTATTTTTATTTGAGATTCGAATAGCAGTACCATCCTCTTTATAAAGAGAACCTGTGGCACCACAACCACACCCAAGATATCCTTCATGATTCCAGTACACCAGATTATGCTTACATTCAAAACCCTTTCGGGAAAAATTAGAAACCTCATATTGAAAATATCCTTTATCAGAAAGATATTCTTTTGCTTTAATCCAAAGAGAATCCGAAAAATCAAAATCAAGATTCAGTTTACCCTCATTATAAAGCTGTCCAAAAGGAGTTTCATCTTCAATTGTTAATGAATACATAGAAATATGATCAGGTTCAGCTTCCAGCAAGTCCTTCAAACAAGTCATAAAACTCTGCTCTGTTTCTTCTGGTAATCCGCATATAATATCCAGCGAAAGTTTTCCTTCCCATCCTTTCAATATATCCAGTGCCTTTTTATTATTGAACAAATCCGCTCTTCTTGAAGCATATCTTAATGATTCATTACACATGCTCTGAATACCACAGGATATTCTGTTGACTCCAACCTGCTTAAAAGAAGTTAACAAATTCTGAGTTACATCATCTGGATTAACTTCAATTGTAATCTCTGCATCATCAGTCATGGTTACAATAGATTTAATTGTAGAAAATATTTGAACAAGTTGTACATGAGAAAGAAGACTTGGAGTCCCACCGCCAATATATATTGTCTTTAAGCTGTGGATATTATTTTCTGGCAATCTAACTGATAATTCTTTGCATAAAGCATCTATGTAAGTTTGCGAAACTTTCTTTTTTCCAGTAGCTACGCTGAAAAAATCACAATACTTACATTTTGAGACACAAAACGGAATATGGATATAAAGAGAATAAACCGGAAGCAATTATTAGAAAATCTTTATTTTATTGAATGGAAAATAACACAAAATTACTTTTGCATCTATTTTTTCTTTAGTTACAGCACCCCAAAGTCTGGAATCATCTGTAGATTTTCTATTATCACCAAGGACGAAATATTCATTATCTGCAAGTTTAATTTCATCAAATGATCCCTTTACACCTAAGGAACTATCCCAGCCAGCAGGAGCAGTAAAAAAAGTAACATTATATGTTTTGGGAGTAATTTCAAATTCTGTAAGAAAATGCTTTTCTCCGGCAGGTTTTATATACATTACATAATCCCGCATATAAATTGTATCGCCAGGCATTCCTATAATTCTTCTTAACTGCTGCTTTGTACCTGGCAGTTTGTCATTTTCATTAATTGACAGCTGCTGAGCTGTAAAAAATTTCGAACAAATAATTCCAAGCTTTCTCATCAATGAAGTTTTTTCAGTCGAAGTTCTTGCCTCAATCAAGACGACATCTCCTCTATCATAACTTTTCACGATAGGAGAAACCATTACAACTGAATTTTCAGAAATATCTGGAGCCATCGAAATAGAAGTCTGTCTTACCGGAAAAATAAGAAAGCTAAAAATCAAGTTTACAAAAATGAAAAGAAAAATAAAAAATAAAATAACCATAAATGCTTTTTTCTGTTTTTCTTTCTTAATCTGATAATTATACTGTAAAATTTTGTTGTTCATTTTTAATCCTATAAAAAAAATATCATAAACATCACATTCTTACAATAATTATAATACATTTACTCAACTTGAAAGCAATCCCACTATACCTTATAATCACAGTATGGGCGATAGAAAAATTATTGCAGAAAACAGAAAAGCTCGATTTGATTACTTTATTGAAGATACTTACGAATGCGGTATTGTTCTTGAAGGAACAGAAGTTAAATCTGTAAAAAATGGAAACATCTCTTTTCCTGATGCATTTGCAGAAATTATTAATGGAGAAATTTGGATAAAAAATTTTCATATTTCAGAATATTCTTATTCTTCAATTTTTAATCATAATCCAGACAGACCTAAGAAATTATTGCTTCATAGAGATGAAATAAAAAAGCTTACTCGCAAAGTAGAAGAAAAAGGATATACGTTAGTTCCAATTGATTTCTACTTGAAAGATGGTCGTGTAAAGGCGACACTTGGTGTTTGTAAAGGTAAAAAACAATACGATAAACGAGCTTCAATAAAAGACAGAGATGTTCAAAGAGATATTCAGAGAGAATTCTCTTCAAAATTACGGGGTTAATTTGCTTCAAATAAGAAAAATTATTTTTATTAATATTTTTCTCATTTTATTTAGCACAGCAGGTCTTTATGCTCAGAATTATGACATAGACTATTATGGTGTTGTTTCTAAAGAAATCGACACCAATATGGCAAAAATGACTAGTGACCTGTATTACACCCAGCTTTCAGAAATCAATAACTTCAATATTACTGATAAGAGAACTGATTTCTTATCTTCTGCAGCCCCAGACAATTCTACTTTTTCGGATAACAAACTTTCCTTTTTTACCACAATTGAAAAGGACAAAAATTCTGACAGCTGGATTACTACTTATCATGTAATTGATAAGTTTAATAATGAAGAACATACAAAACAAAAAAAATATGATTCCTTCTATAAAATATTAATGGAGTCAAAAAACATCCTTAAAGAAACTATAAAAAATCTTATAGAAAATGATGTTTCTCCAGATCCTTTACAGAAGCCTTCAGTAAAAAACGACTCCTTTCCTGGTGAATCAGTTCAATTAACATCCACTGAATCATTATCAGGTACATGGACAGGAGAAGAAAACATCAACAAGATTGTTATACTTAGAGGCGGACGAGGTTTTGTTATTTTTAAAAATGGAGCCTCAATGAATGTAACTGTTACACTTTCTGAAGAAAATCCTTCAGATATAATCATTATTCAAAATGGTCGAGCAAACGCTTCCTTTTATCCTGAATTACCAAGAAACATGGCTCTAAAAGCAGCTCTTGATGCAAGTCCTATAAGATGGATTTTAAAACTTACTGACAGTAACACATTAACAGGAAATAAAGAAACATTACTTCCAGAAACAGACGGTGACTCATACAAAATCGGATTACTGAAAGTAAAATGGGAAAAGATTAACTAATCTTAAATCTGTGGAAGATCGTAAACAGGGATACCTGCAATAAGAGGTTTATTCTTTTTACTAGAAAAATTACCATTATTTACATCATAAAGAATCATAATAATTGTCAGCATAAGTGCAAAGAAAATCGCAATCATTTTACAATATTTTTCATCCAAATACGAAGGTTCTTCATGTCGTAAAACAGTACCTGTATCATACAAAGTTGTCTGAGCAGGCTTTAAACCTGTAATCTTCACAAGTTTTTCATCATCACTTACATAATCAAGTTTACGTGCATATGCGGCAATAACAGCCCTATCATTCTGCAAAGCTGTCAGTTCCAAATCAAGTTCACTGTTTATGTTCTGAATTGCTGCAGTCTGTTTACTTAAAAATCGTTTCTGCTCTTCCATTTGATTGAAACATCTTAAACTATTCTGTCCAACAGTCATAGAAAGCAGAACGTAAACAAGTGTTCCAAAAAATACTGTAAATATATACTTTGCACGTTTCATGATTATTTAATTATCGACAACAATTTCTGTTTTCTGAAATGGAAAAGTATGTTATAATAAAAAAAATATCAGTATTTTTTAGTAAACTTACAGAGTTTTCTAACCGATAATAAGAGTGTATAATTATATCGCTACGAGAGGAAAAATATGAGCATGACTGACGATAATACAAACGAACTTGATAGTTACGGTGTTTGGGTAAAAAACAGTTCAAATAATCCTTCACAAGAAGATTCTGCAAAGGAAGCTGAAGGTACAGGTGACGATGCATTAGACTTGCCAGATTTTGACACAACAGATTTTTCTGATATGTTTAAGGATGATGCGCAGTTTGCTTCAGATCAGTCTGCTGAACTTTCTTTTAGCGATGACTTGGATTCAACCCTTAGTACTGACGAACTGGCAAACATTACAGATTCAGCTGATATTTCAGTAGAAGCTGCTCCTGAAGAGATTACCGATACAGACTTTACATCGGAAGTTTCATTTGATGATTTTATGAGTGATACTTCATCAGAATCTTCAAATGATAACATACCAGAATCTAAAGATTCAATTGATATAACAGAAGAAACATTTGATACAGCTGATTTTTCAGAAGAAATTAAAACTGAAGAAACTACTTCTTCATCAGATGGTTTTGAAGAAGTTTCTTTTGAAGACGAAGAAATTTCACTTGATGACTTTATGACAGAAGGTTTTTCTGATGAATCTGTTGCTGCTGGAAACAATGGATACGAACCTGGTGCTGAACCTAAACCTGCCACACCATCTTCTGGAACAGAGGAACTTTCTCTTGATGACTTCCTTGACGATGACTCTTTTGACATGGCACCTCCAGAGGTAAAACAGCAGCAGGAAGAAGTAATTGAAGATGAACCTCCTCTTGAAATGGAAATTAATTTTGATGATTCTGCTGATTCTGTAGAAACAGAGGAAAATATTGCAGTAGACAGCGATTGGGAAGATGATATTGAAGATAATACTTCATCTGATTCAATCGAAACTGAAGAAATTTCTCTTGATGATTTTGGTTCAAGTTTTGATGCGGTTGAAACAAAAGATTCTACCAGTTCTGCAGACATCAGCACAGAAGAAGTTGATCTTTCTGATTTTGGTATTGATGCAGATGCAGAAGAAACTCCTATTACACAGAATGTAGAAGAGTCAAAAAATAAAGAAGTTGTTGTTGATTACGATTTATCAGTTGGAGATGAAAACACATCTGCTGCTCCAGTTGTAAATGAAATTAAAGCAGAAACACCAAAGCAGGAAGAAAAAGAAGAACCTAAAGCTATTATTCCAGAAAATTCGACAGTTGTGGAAAATTCTCTTTTACAGCAGATTGTTGCAGATTTGTCTGGATTGAAAGATGAAATCAACAGATTGAAACAGAATCTTGAAGATATTAAAAATGCTGAAGCATCCCCTGCTCCATCAACAGCACCAGTTGAAGAAGCTCCTGTTGAAGAGGAAATTGTTTTTGAAGAAACAAAAGAAGAAGCAGGATTCTTTGGAGCAGATGACGGAGATGAAACAATTGCTCTCTCATGTGATGAGTTGAACAATATTATGAATAATGCTGCATTCAGTGAAGCAACAGATAGTACTGAAGCTGAAGATGATTTTACAGCTACATCTGCTGAAGTTAGTGTAGAAAAAACAGCTGATTTTGATATTTCAGAAGAAGCAGTGACAGAAGAACCTGTTTTTGAAGCAGAACCTTCAGAACAGATTGTAGAAACTCCTGCTGAAGAAGAATCTTTTGTTGAAGAAGAACCTGTTTTCGATGTTCCGGTTGAAGAATCAATTAATGAAGAAGAA
>JAEDFX010000095.1 GCA_016297805.1 Treponema sp.
TTCTCGTTCCATGTATGATATTCAAAGTCAGTTGCAGGATATGGAAACTGCCTGTAAAAATCTGGATCAGCATGAACTATCCCGGCTTATTACCTTTTATTACCTTTCCATGGGGTTGATTTTATCGGAAAAAGGAACTGTTTTTATGCAGCTCATTATTTTGATGGGACTTCTTATTCTGACTGCTATGATTCTTCTGTTTTTCTATCAATTTGCTTATGCCAGCCGTATAGAAACTGAAAAGATTCTTAAAGCTACAAACAAGGGTCAGGAGGAAGAACGACGTCGCATTGCTTTAGAACTTCATGATTCTGTGGCTCAGCAAATGCGATATGTTTCTATTCTTGCAGAAAAGATTCCCGATTCGGAACTTTCAAAAGAAATAAAGGAAAATCAGAGTGAATGCATAGAAAGCA
Organism: Treponema sp.; assembly: GCA_016297805.1. Classification (GTDB taxonomy): domain Bacteria; phylum Spirochaetota; class Spirochaetia; order Treponematales; family Treponemataceae; genus Treponema_D. The sequence goes on from JAEDFX010000095.1 coordinate 417, forward strand.
TTCGAAATGCCTGCTATGTACTTTCTTCAATAAACATGGAAAAAGGGAATTTCCCTGCAACATTGAAACATTCCATAGACAGCTTCCAGAAACGCACAGGAATCAACACCACTCTTGTTATTACTCCAGATGTAGATTTTGATTCTTTACCTCAAATAACCTTCCATCATATTTTCAGAATTATTATGGAGCTGCTTACAAATATTGAAAAGCATGCGAGGGCCACAGAAGTAACTGTTTTAATCCGAAATCCTGCTGCCAGCGATAAATTCGCTCAGGGACTTGTGATTTTTGTTTCTGATGATGGAAAGGGCTTGAATGCTAAAACGCTGGAAATGATGAACTCAAAGAAGATTGAAAGTGTAAAAAATATGCACTTTGGTCTGCAGAATATAAAACTTCGTTTGAAAGAAATTAATGGAACTATAAAATTTCTTTCGGAGGAAGGTGAAGGAACCGAAGTGAAAATAGGAATTGGAAAATGAATTTTATAATGATTGAAGATCATAATCTTGTTCGCCAGGGTGTAAGTAAAATTATTGAAGAAAAGAGCAATTATAAATGTTCGGGTACTTTTGCAACTGTTGGTGAAACAAAAACTTTTCTGGCAGAATATTGTAAAAATCCAGAATACGAACAGCTTATTTGTATTGTGGACATAAACCTAGGGGAAGAAGATGGTTTTTCTCTTATCCGTTTTATAACAGAACAGTATTCTGAAATGTTATGCATCTGTTATTCCATGTTTAAAGGCGCTGGTATTGTGGAACAGGCAGTAAGTGCAGGTGCAGTTGGTTATGTTTCTAAAAATGCCGATTTAGACATTCTTCTTCAGGCTATGGATAAAGCCTCTGAAGGTACTTTTTTTATGGAAGAAAGTCTGACTTCTGATTATGTAATTTATTCTAATCTTTTGCATAGTCTTACAAAAAGAGAAAAACAACTGATAGAATTATTTTTTAAAAACAAAAATGAAGAAAAATGTGCCGAAATCATGGGGATTTCTTCTAGTGCTGTAAATAATTATCTTACACGTATACTTTCAAAACTCGGTGTTTCCAGTAAAAAAGAATTAATTACTAAATTTGGAGATGAGTAAATGACCTTTAAGAAATATTCAATGAAAATTCAAATAATTCTGGCATTAATTCTTGCCCTGCTGAATTTTTTTGTAGCGTACCTTAACACCAAGATAATTCATATTCCATTGTTTATGGATATGATATTTATTTATACTGCCAGTTTTTTTGGAGTTCCTTGTGGAATTATAACAGGTGTTCTGCATACTTTTTTGAATACAATTGTATACCAGCATAATCTTTTCCACAATATTTTTGTAATCTGCTGTATTACAGGAACTGTCTTTACCTGGCTTTTGATTACCCGTCACGAAGATTTTTCCTGGATTCGTGTGTTGCTCCTTGTTTTTCTTTCCACAATTGTCATAAGTTTTGAAGGTTCGCTGATTTATTATTTCTTTCTGTCTGGCGATGTGAATTATTCCGAAGATGCTACAATTCTTTTCCTTGTCTATAATCTTGTTATGCAGGATTTAGGATTGCAGCTGAGTGCTTTTCTTGCACGTCTTCCTGTAAATCTTATTGATAAAACAATTGCAGTAATTTGCGGACTTTTCATTTTTCTTGGTATAGAAAAACTTATAAACAGGTTTAAAAATTAGGAGTGATAGGCCGTTTCTATATTATTTACAATTCACTTCACTTAAATACGAGGTTAGGAATGTTAAATCAATTTTCCAGAACAGAATTACTCATTGGTGAAGATGCCATGCAGATTTTGCATAAATCGCATGTAGCAGTCTTTGGCGTTGGTGGAGTCGGTGGGTATGTGGTAGAAGCTCTTGTTCGCTCCGGAATCCAGCATATTGATTTAATTGATAATGATACGGTCAACCTTACAAATTTAAATCGTCAAATTATTGCAACCCATTCAACCATCGACAAATACAAGGTTGATGTAATGAAGGATAGGATTCTAGACATCAATCCTCAAGCAGAAGTAAACGTTCACAAATGTTTTTATCTTCCAGAAACAAAACATCAGTTTGATTTTACTAAATATGATTACGTTGTTGATGCTATTGATACTGTAACTGGCAAGCTACAGCTTATTATGCAGGCAAAAGAAGCAGGAACAAAAATAATCTGTGCTATGGGTGCAGGTAATAAAATGGATCCAACTCAATTTGAAATCGCTGATATTTCTCAAACCTCTGTATGTCCACTGGCACGAGTTATGCGTCAAGAATGCAAAAAACGGGGAATTAAAGACGTAAAAGTTGTTTATTCAAAAGAAAAATCTGTAGAACCAAAAATAAAAGTTGATTTTCCTGCCAGCAATGCCTTTGTACCAAGTGTAGCAGGTCTGATTATTGCCAGTGAGATTATCAAAGATTTAATCAGGTCTGTTTATCCTTAAAATAAATCCAGCATACAATCCAGATAAATCTCAAATAAACCTGGAAGATGATAATATGCTGTTTTCATAAATTTTCTGCGTGGAGTTACTTTTTCTTTTTAGGAGTTGGTTTTAAAACATTTATCAAATCTTTTCTGCCAGCCAGAGTCAACGCTTCCTTTACCAAGGCCTGATTTTCAAATCTGTTGAACTGTAGCAAAGCCCTCTGTAATCGTCTTTCGTGGGCACCTCTTGCAACATAAACTTTTTCAAAACTTCCATCAGGATTCTGCTGGCGAGGATTTAATTCTGTCCAATACATACAAGTAGAAAGACTTCCCGGAGTAGGATAAAAATCCTGAACCTGGTCTGGAACAAACCCCGTCTTCTTTAAGTACAGAGCAACTTCAATAGCTTCTTTTAATCCTGTACCTGGATGAGAACAAATGTAGTAAGGAACCAGGAACTGATTTTTCCCCTCTTCCTTATTAATCTTAGCATATTCTTCAGCAAATTCTTCGTACAGTTCATGGTTAGACTTACGCATTAACCGTAAAACCTTGTTGCTGGCATGCTCTGGAGCAACCTTCAACTGTCCTGAAATGTGATGCTTTACCAATTCATGGAAGAATGTTTTATCCTTATCCATCATAAGATAATCAAAGCGAATTCCCGAACGGATAAACACTTTTTTTACTCCTGGAAGATTTCTAAGTTTTCTAAGCAGTTCTACATATTCTGAATGGTCAACTTCCACATTTTTACAAAGATTTGTACCAAGACAATCTTTATTCTGACAGGCACCCCGCTCTTTCTGAAATTTACAGGCATCCTTTCTAAAGTTAGCAGTTGGGCCTCCAACATCATGAATATAGCCCTTAAACTGAGGATCAGCTATCATCTGTTTAGCTTCAGCAATCAAGCTTTCCTGACTTCTAGCCTGAATGCGTCTTCCCTGATGGAAACAGATTGCACAGAAACTGCAGGCTCCAAAACATCCTCTAACAGACTGCAAAGAGAACTGAACCTCACTTAATGCAGGAATTCCCATTTTTCCATTTTCTGCAGGCTTGTCGTACATTGGATGCCAGCGACGTGTAAATGGCAATGCATATACAGCATCAAATTCTTCTGTTGTTAATGGCAATGCAGGAGGTTCCTGAACAATAAAGCGGGCATCAACAGGTTCTACCAAAGGCCTACCATTTATAGCATCTGTATTCTGTTCCTGAATTAAATAACTTTGGGCAAAAGCCTGTTTACACTCAGGCGTATTTTTAGAAACTTCAGCAAAAGAAGGCAAACGGATTGCTTTTTCCGGCAGTTCCTCTTCCTTACTTGTATACCATACAGTTCCTCGAACACCACGGATTTCGCGAACAGGCACGCCGGCTTTTAACAAACCTGCAATTTCAAGAATAGAGTGTTCACCCATTCCATACATAAGTAAGTCAGCCTTTGAGTCCAAAAGAATGGAACGACGAATTGTATTGGACCAGTAATCATAATGACTAGTACGGCGAAGACTTGCTTCAATACCACCAATACAAATTGCAACACCCTTGTAAGCCTGACGAATAGCAGAACAATAAGTCATAATTGCCCTGTCTGGTCTGTGACCGGCAACACCGCCATGAGCATATGCATCATCAGAACGAGGCTTATTATTTGCTGTATAATTTGAAACCATAGAATCCATGGCGCCACCACTTACCAGAAATGCCAGCTTAGGGCGTCCGAATTCCTTAAAGACTTCAATATTTTTCCAGTCTGGCTGAGCAAGAAGACCTACAGTATATCCATTGGCTTCCAGCAGACGACAAAGAAGTGCCGCCGCAAAAGAAGGATGATCAACATAACCATCACCACTTACAAATACAAAATCAACTTCTTCAATACCACGTTTTTTGAGATCTTCCTTACATACTGGAACAAAATTATTTGTCATTTACATTAGCCTGCTTTTAACATTTTTTATTTCTTATTTTTCTTACAAAAACGAACACCGTTCTTATCAGCAATTGTAATGCCAAAGAATGCAAGAATAAAACAAGCTACAGGCATTAACCAGTTAAATACTGCCCATGGGGCATACTGTATTGCAGAAATTCCCAAGGTCGATGTAATGAATACTCCACAAGTATTCCATGGAATCAATGCAGATGTTACAGTTCCAGAACTTTCCAAAGCATTAGAAAGAGTTGTTGGACTTAATTCCATCTTCTTATATTCTTCAGCATACATACGGCCAGGAACTACAAGAGAAATATACTGTTCTGGCATTGTTGCATTTGAAACTATACTTGTAAATTCAGTAAGAGCGACAAGACTAACTGGAGTTTTAGCAATCTTCTTAAGTTTTTCAACAACAACCTCCAGCTGATGTGTTTCTTCCATAATTCCACCAAACATCATAGCAATAATTGTCATAGAAATTGAGAAAGTCATATTCATAAGTCCGCCACTGTTCAAAAGACGGTCAATTTCATAAATACCAGTTTCGCAGCTGTATCCATTCATACCACATTCAAAGAATGAACCAAGTGTACACTCAGGCTGAGCAATCATTCCAACAATCACGCCGCTTAAGATTCCCAAAGAAATACCAGGAATAGCAGGAACCTTCAGTGCTACGGCAACAATTACAACAACTGGTGGCAAAAGAAGAAATGGGTTGATTGTAAACATTTCTTTAAGCGATGTCTGCAATTCAAGAACCTTACTTACATCGGCAACTCCCTCAGAAGAAGCTGTAAAACCAAGAATTCCAAAAAATACCAGAGTAATTACATAAACAATTGCTGTTGGAAGTATCATGAACTTTATGTGACTCATAATATCTGTTCCGGCCATAGCAGGAGCAAGATTTGTTGTATCCGAAAGAGGAGACATTTTATCACCAAAATATGCACCAGAAAGAATTGCACCAGCTGTCATTGCAGGATTCAATCCTAAACCAAAACCAATTCCCATAGGAGCAACACCCATAGTTCCCATAGTTCCCCATGAAGTACCAGTTGCTAATGCTGTAATTGAACAAATCAAAACTGTTGCAATAAAGAAAATCTGAGGTTTAAGCATCTTCAAACCGTAATAAATCATTGATGGAACAACACCAGCATTCAGCCACACACCAATCAGAACACCAATAATAACTAAAATAATGATGGACTGCATGGCTTTAGAAATGCCCTTAATCATAAAATGCTCAATCTGTTCCCAATGATAGCCAAGAATTTTAGCCATAATAGCAGCAGCTGCAACTCCAAGAAGCATAGGCACATGAGGATCAACCCCATAAACTATGATACCTACTGCAAGACTTGCAATCAAAATAGAAAGTACAAGAACAGCTTCCCATACTTTTGGCATACGTGCCGATTTTTCGGTTTTTTCCATTGTATTTTCCTTCTTAACGAGCAAATATTATATCACAAAAAGATTATTATAAATAAATAGAAAAAATATTAAAATCCATTATAATTGAATTATTGGAGATTATATGAAAAAAAGATTTATTATTTGTGTTGTAAGTTTCTGTGTTGCTGTCATTGCCGCATTTGCAGTTATCTTGACATTTTCTAAGTCCGGACCTTCTTATGCAGATGGAACATGGACAGGAACTGGTGAAGGACGTAATGGTCCTGTAGAAGTAAGCATTACAGTTTCTAATGGTAAAATTACTGATGGTAAGATTGTTTCAGAATCTGAGACTGATTTTGCTAAACCTGCAGCTCAGGATATTTTGGATCAGGCTATTTCCAAAGGTAATATGAACAGTTTTGATGCTGTTTCTGGTTGTACAATTACTTCTAAAGCAACTGCAGAAGCTATCCGCAATGCTTTGGATAAAGCAAAAGGTACAGTAGCCACAGCAGCTGCAGTAAAAGATGAAAACTGCGATATCGTTATTATTGGTGCCGGTGGTGCTGGTATGACAGCAGCTATTGAAGCTGCTCAGAATGGAGCAAAAGTAATCCTTCTTGAAAAAATGGGTGTTACTGGTGGAAATACAATTTCTGCAACTGGTGGTTTGAATGCTGCAGAAACAAAGGTTCAGGAAAAACTTGGTATCAGCGACTCTAAGGAACAGTTCTATCAGGATACAATGAAGGGTGGTTACAACAAGAATGATCCTGCATTGGTTCGCAAAATGGTAGAAAAGGCTTCTGAAACTGTAGACTGGCTTATGAGCATTGGTGCAGATTTAAGTGATGTTGGTAAGATGGCTGGTTCAACAAACAGTCGTACACATCGTCCTCAGGGTGGTGCAGCTGTTGGTGCACATCTTGTTCCTGTACTTGAAGATGCTTGTGTTAAAGCTGGTGTAGATTTACGAAAGAATTCTAAGGTTCTTGATGTATTAAAAGAAGGAAACAAGGCTGCTGGTGTTGTTGTAGAAACAAATGGTCAGAAATACACAGTAAAAGCTAAGGCTGTTATTATTGCAACTGGTGGATTTGGTGCAAGTCCAGAAATGGTTGTTAAATATAAACCAGAGCTTGTAGGCTTTGGAACAACAAATCACAAGGGTGCAACTGGGGATGCATTTGCATGGATTGAAAAATTTGACGGTGCATTAACACAGATGGATGAAATTCAGACTCACCCAACTGTAGTTCCAGCTAACGGTGTAATGATTACAGAAGCTGTTCGTGGAAACGGTGCTATTATGGTAAACCGTGAAGGAAAACGTTTTGGTTCAGAAATGGCTACTCGTGATGTTATGAGTAAAGATATTTTGAATCAGACTGGAAAAACAGCTTACTTAGTATTTGATACAAGTGTTCGTAAATCTCTTAAGGCTATTGAAGGCTATGTAAAAAAGGGACTTTTGACAGAAGGTGAAACTCCAGAAGCTCTTGCTGAAAAGCTTGGTATTCCAGCTGCAGAATTTGCTGCAACAATCAAAAATTACAACGAAATTCAAAAATCTGGAAACGATACAGAATTTGGTCGTAAAGCAAGCGAGATGCCTAGAGCATTGGAAGAAGGCCCTTATTTTGCTGTAGAAGTTGGCCCTGCAATCCATCACACAATGGGTGGTATTAAGATTAATCCAGATGCAGAAGTTCTTGATTCAAAAGGAAATGTAATTCCAGGCTTGTATGCTGCCGGAGAAGTTACTGGTGGTGTTCACGGTGGAAACCGTCTTGGTGGAAACGCTGTAGCAGATATCTGTGTATACGGAAAAATCGCTGCAGATTCTGCCTTAGCTTATATTAAATAAAATCTTAATATTTTAGATAGAAAAGGCCTGTAGATTCACTTCTACAGGCCTTTATTATTTTATAGTTATTAGTCTAAACTATTTTGCAAATGCATCTACAAGCTTTTCAACTTCATCTGCATCAAATCCATCTTTGCTAATAAGCTGATTTTTGAACCAAGGAATAACATTCTTTGTTGCTTCACGGAAGCTGTCCATATCAACTTCTTCAGCGTGAACAACCTTAAGTTTTCCTGTCTTTTCCCAGTTTTCAATTAATTCATCACATTCGTAACGGTTAATCATACGCTGGTATTCAACTGCACGCTTAGCGTTTACTTCACAAACAGTCTTCTGCTCATCAGTCAGAGAATCCCAAGCCTTACCGTTCATACAGAAAAACAGACAGTCGTAGTAAGCATTCCATTCAGACAGATATTTCTGAACTTCCTGAACAGAAGCAGATGCGATTGCAGGCAAAGGATTTTCCTGACCTTCTACAGTATTCTGCTGGA
>JAEDFX010000015.1 GCA_016297805.1 Treponema sp.
TTTTCAATGGCTTTTTTCTACCCCAAATTGCGAACTTTATTGTACACTATCTAAACGAATCACTTCTCTAACTCCAGAACAGCTCCAGAAAAATCTTAAAAAAATAGCTGATTCGAAATATCGTACAAATGAACTGCGACAAGGAAAGGCTGACGCTGAAATGCTTTTGGAAAAGCAGGATAACTTTGACAGTTACTCTGAATCAGATATTTCAGAATAATAATGATGACCGAACCTTTGCATTCATTTCGCCACCCAAAACCCAGTTGCTTGGACAATGAGGAATCATAAAATTCTTTGTTCCTAAATCACTTTTAACAGTCAAATTAAGTTCTGCCTTAGTATCATTAGAAACAATAATATGTGTGCTCCCCTTATAATCCCTCCATACAGAAGAAACAAAAAGAGTACTGTGAGAGAAGATAAAAAATATAACTTAATCCAAATTAATTTAAGCTAAGCTTTTCTTTTATTGCATCCAGCTCAGCCCTAAGAGCCTTGTTTTCTTTAGTAAGACGCTTAATTTCTTCTTTATACACAACAGTTGCCTGATCAGCGCCCTTCTGCAGTGCCTTTGTCCTAATCTGATTTTTTGCTCTTTCGTTATAGCTTTCTGCTTTTTCTTTAGTATCCATATGAAAATTATGATGAAATATCATGATTGGGTCAAGAAGTTTTAAAATAAAAAAGGAATCCACAAAAGTAGATTCCTTCTAAGTCGGGCAGACAGGATTTGAACCTGCGACATCCTGGTCCCAAACGTCCTATATAGATATTTAGTTATAAAAAGCTATGTTTAGTTACCAAAATATAGCAAGTTATAGCCCAGGATGTCAATGTTTTGTTATACGTTGTTAATTTTATTAACATTTTATTAACATCCGTATTAACATTATTAACTTTTTTTGAATAAATTATAATAGATTTAAATATTTACAGTGCCTCTACATTTAGGAAAATCTGAACATCCATAGAATTCACCAAACTTTCCACTTCTTTTAATCATCGGTTTACCACAATTAGGACAGTTTGGGGTTTCTCCAGAAGCTGTTGCTTCAACTTTTGCAGGTGCTTCATAAACAACTATTTCTTCATGAATTGCATTTCCTGATGATTCTAAACTATCTAAATAATTGTTCAGATTATTCATAAGTTTTTTGTATCTGGAAAGTGTATCACCACTTCTTCCGCAGTATTTACGGTCCATTGTTTCGTTAGGTTCGTATTTTACAGGAATATTATGTAAATCAAATTGTTCACGAGTAAGATCAAAATAATGGCCATCAATTTTGTTGAAGTAATGAGTGCTACCATCATTATTTCGTATCCTATGTATTGTTCCACCAAACATATCAAAAACAATCATTGCTGTTACTGCACATTGACCGTATGAGCGGTCTCCTTCGTTCCAATCTGCCTGGCAACTTCGATATGCAGTTTCTTTGCTCCAAGATTCATAAAGAGCGTTATATAAATTGCCAATTGTTTGAATGTGAGGATTACCAGAGTTGATTCGTTTGATGTCTTTGTGATTTTCACCGTAAAAGAGCATGGGTTATTCTCCTGATATAGAAATGTCTTCATCTTCTGCAAGCCATAGAGTAAAATTTATAGCTTTATTTTTCCAGATTGAGCTAAGGTCTATTATTTCTTCTAGTTGTTGGAGGGTAAACACCTTTCATAACCTACTAATTTAATGGGCCAGAGGCTGTTACATTCATGTATACAAAAAAACCAAAAATAATGGGAATAAGAATTAAAATCCAATATATAAAATCATTTCTTACTCTATACGAAATAGAATACAAATAGTGTTTCAACGTTTTGAAAAAATTCTTTCTTTTCCCATCGACTTTATTTTTTCTATAGTTTTTTAATTCATTTGTGTATTCTAAATCAATGTAATCATGATTCAAATTATAATTATTCAAAATAGTTTCATAAGCTGATTCTCCTTCTTTATAGTCAAAGTTATCTTTATCTGAATTTAACTCTTCATATAGACTATTAAGTTCGCGAGCACAGCGATGAAAATTATCAGCTTCAACACTAACATTTTGTTCCCCAAAATAAATACTTACTAATAGTGAAAAAATAGATATGGCCAAGAGTATAAATGGCAAATCGTCTGTTTTATAATTAATTAATGAAGGTAAGAGCAATAATATACTTGCTACTAATACCCAAAATGAAATGAAATATGAAGTCAATCTTTGCATTTTAGCTTTATGCTTAAGCCTTCTATGAGCCGAGAATCTTGAATTGTAGGTTTCTTTTATTTTTCGCAATAATCGTTCATTTTGCGATTCGGCTCTGTTAGTGGTATCTTTCCCGTTAGGAACTATTGAATCAGAATTTGATTTTACTTGTTTATTTTTTTTACACATTTTTTACTCCTTTAATATATTATTGGTTCATAATATGTCATTTCATTTTCTGTATATTCACGAATAAAGCCAATGGCTATGTTATTCTCCAAATAAGATGATAATTTTGATGGTGGTAACGATTTAAACTTAGAAAATAAATCTACTAAAGAGCATTTTTTATTCTCACAAATAAATTTGAGTATTTTATCATTCCAATCTTCTTTATCGGGGAATATATTATAATTACCATCATCAGATAATATAAAAACCATTAAATGTAAGTCTTCATTAATATTTTTGTAATATTCAATATAATAATCATAAAATCGTTGCGTACTATTATAGCGAGAACCGCGTGCTGGGTCTCCAGCACCTTTATCAATTCCATCTAAAATAGCTCCAAACCCAAAGCAACAAGATCTTTCATCAATTATAATTGCACCATCAATAGATGATAATTTTTTTATATTCTCAGAATCTAATTCAGTAGGTACAATAGTTGTGGATACTTTTTCATATCGTTGTATAAAATCTTCTGATTTATCTGATATTACTAAAACAGTTCCTTTATCTTCAGAAACTAATGATTGTATACATTCTTCAATGTTACACATATTCTCTTTCTTATAGGATTCTGAAAAAACTTGCTGATATACCATTTCAAAATCTTTTATTAAGATATTTTTATTCTCTATAATCAATCGATTATTTTTTATAATAAATAGTTTTTTTAAGTTTTGGTATAACTCCCATGTATATCCATTTTTAAAGATAATTGTAAAGTAATTAATGGTATCATCTACAATAGCTAAACCATAAATGTACTCTGTATCAGAAATCAATCCTATTTTTTCATTACTATCTGTTAATTGAAGATATTTTCTAATAAGTTTGAGATTATTTCTATTGAATTTAAGTTTCTTATTAAATTTAAAAACGTAATCATTAAATTTGACTATATCATCATCAAACAAGAAATATATCATCCCATTTGTTTTACATTTTTCATATGTAAGAGATGCTAATTCATTTATATAACTGAACATAGATGTATTTTCGTTATATATAAGACATGTTCCAGAAAAATCAGATAACAAATTAATTGCAGCATTTTTTAAAACAATTTGATAATATTCTGAATTATAAAAATTTGAATTTTCACTTTTGATATTAAAAATGATGTTATTTAATAATTCCTTACAAACACTATCAAAAAAATCATTATCTTTTATAGAAAGTCTGTAATAGTATTTTATAACTGCAAAATGTAAAGTTCCATTATCTATTAAATACTCTGTTGATACTTTTGCTTTTATTCTTGTAGTTTCCAGTGTTTTACGAATTTCTTTGCGAAGTTGAAGAATAGTTTGTTTTTTATTTAATAGATCCAATTTTTCAAAATCAATAACTTCGTATAGTGAATCATATAAATCGACTGTTTTTAATATATTAGGCTCAAATCGATTAATGACTTCCGCAGCACATAATTCTGTATTCTTCCAAAAAATACTATCTGACTTTTTTAACATTTTTTCCTCAAGATTATTCTTTAATATAAGATTGATAATATCTTATATATTTGTTTAACTTTTAGCACAATTCTTTTTTGTTCTTCTAAAGGTGGAATTGGAATTAATAATTGGTTTATTTGTTCCAAAATAATTCTTTTTAAGGCAACACCTTTTGATGAGCCTTTCATAATATTCTGCATATAATCTGATTTCAAAACATATGTAATAAACCATGATTCAACTATGTTGGATGGTTTTATCAATGCAACACTAGATAATAAACTAAATGGATAATCAAGATTATTTACAGTTACTTCACCTATAGTTCCATCTTTTGTTAATAAAACATCATTCAATTCGACAGGACATCTACCATAAATAACATCATGTATTTCTTTGGAAACATACGATACATTTGATAAATCAATTCCTGATAGTTTTATGTTTTTAGCAGTTATATATAAAAACTCTCCTTTATCATTTGTTGGAGGAGAATTGTGAGTTCCATCAGTAATATTTCTTCGACATACACTTGGTAATCTACACCAAGCCCAGCTCTCTGGAATCTCAAATGGTACTTCAATTTCTTCTTCAGAACCATCTGCTTTTCTTTCAAGCCATTTTCCATTAGCGGATTTATAAATGTATGAATCGTTTTTGTCTCGTTTGAGTTGGCCGTTGGCGATTTTTTCTTCTTTTTCGGCACGGAGTTTTTCCAGCATTTTTGATGCTGGTTCATCTGTTTTGTCCTGTGGAACTAGTTTTCCGTGGATTGCGAGGTCGAGGATTTTTGATTTTGTCTGTTTGATGACTGTTTCTAAATCTGTTTTATTCTGTTCAACTGTATCTATGAGTGCAAAGATTCGTTCTATTTCTTCAACTATGAGCTTCTGTTCTTCTAGTGGAGGGAGAGGAATGATTTTATTCCCGAATTTTTCTTGAGAAAAAGTTGGAATAGCAGTTCCATTTACAAGTTCTTCAAATATTTTCTTAAAATATGAAGTATTCAACAAATAACATAAATATTTTGAATTACAGTTTATATTTTTAAGAACCATTAACTGAGGATTTAAGGTTGTGGCTATTGGAAGTTTATCAACTAATGCTGATTTTCCATAAGATGAACCAGTTTTTACAACGACAATATCGTTAATTTGTAATTGAATTTCAGGTGATTCATCATATTTAAACCATGAAAGATATGTACACTGAGAAAAATCTAGTGACATATTTCTTATATTTGAAGGACTTAATGAAACAGCCCCATTACCTTCATCAACTAAATCATCTTTAGTATAACCTCTAAAACCAATTCTTCCATATACCTTGCAAATGTTATTAGTTCTACACCAACACCAGTTCTTAGGAATTTCAAAAGGAATCTCATCTTCTGAAATAGGAGCTGATGGGGTTTTAGGGGCTTTGCCCCTAGGTGAAGGGGCAGCGGAAGACGGCTTGCCGGCTGTAGCGAGGGGAAGGCTTTCCCCTCTTATTCTTTCCAACAATTTTGAAGCTGGTTCGTGTTCTGGATTCTGAGGAACTAATTTTCCGTGGATAGCAAGGTCTAATACTTTCTGGCGAAGGAGTTTTGTGTTCATGTGTTAGTCCTCGTTGATTCCAGAAAGAAGAGTTGCTAGTTCATTTACTGCATTTGAGATGTTTGCAGATTTTTCCTGAATTGTTGCAAAGAGTTCCTTAAGTGTTACATCTTCAAGGTCATCTTTGTCTTTAATCCATGTAATATCAAGAGAAGTCTTATCGCGGGCAAGAAGTTCATCAATTGTAAACTTACGCCATCTGCCGTTTGGATTTTCTTCTGAGTAAGTTTCTTTTCTGTCTTGAATATGACCTGAGCAGTAGCAGTTTACAAAATCATCAAGGTCGCTGCGCTTAAGTGGTTTTGTGGCAAGGGTATGTTTGATGCCTGTTCTGTAATCGTAATACCAGGTTTCTTTTGTTTCTTCGCCTTTTGTAAAGAAGATTACATTTGCTTTTACTCCGTTGGCATAGAAAATACCTGTTGGAAGACGGAGAACAGTATGAAGATTATATTCTTTAAGTAATCGTTTACGGATTTTTTCACCAGCTCCATCTGCAAAAAGTACGTTATCTGGAAGAACTATACCTGCACGGCCACCATTTTTAAGAAGAGCCATAATGTGCTGAAGGAAGTTGAGCTGATTGTTTTTTGTTTCAACAAAACCAGTTCTGTTGATTTCGCCAGCTCCTGCTGGTCTGTCACCAAATGGCGGATTTGCAAGAACTACATCTACCAATGAATCAGGGTCTTTTTCAAGAGAATCTTTACATTTGATTGGTGTGGAATCTGTACCAATATCGTGAAGGTACATGTTCATTGAAGCGAGTGTTACAACTAAGGCTGTATTATCAAAACCTGAGATTTTACTTTCTTTAAGGTTATTAAGGTCATCCTTGTTTTTAGCCTGAGGTTTCATAAAGTCATAGGCCGCAAGAAGGAAGCCACCTGTACCACAAGCAGGGTCACAAACTGTTTCTGTGATTTTTGGAGCGACACATTCTGTAATAGCCTGAATCAAAGGACGAGGTGTAAAGTACTGCCCTGCACCAGATTTTTTATCCTGTCCGTTCTTTTCAAGAATGCTTTCGTAAATGGCACCTTTAAGGTCACCATCCATAAGCCACTGTTCTTCATCAATCATATCGATGAGTTTTTTAAGATGAACAGGTGTTGAAATCTTATTCTGTGCTTTTACGAAAATAGATGCTAAAATTCCGCTTTCACCACTCAGTGTATTAAGGATTTTGTCATATTTCTTTACTAAATCTTCGCCTTTAATCTCATCGTTATGAATATCATCCCAACGGCAACCTTCTGGCAAAGCACTTTCAATTCCACCAAACTCCATATTTTCTTTATCCATTTTGATGAACAAAAGATATGTAAGCTGTGTGATGTAATCTGTAAATCCGACACCTGCCGAAGCAAGAACATCTGCCATGTTCCATACTTTTTTTGTAAGTGTCTGTTCTGATTTTACTGTCTGTTTTGCCATTTTTATGCTGCCTTAATCTGTAATAAGAATTTAGAGAAATATGTTAATTCGCTGTCGAAGTTCTGATTTGTAAATATTTTGATTCCTTCCATGCAGAGTGACTTATCGTAAGCGAAAAGTTCCTGTCTTGTAATACATCCCATTTGAGAGATGTAGTTTGCGATTTCG
This sequence comes from Treponema sp., assembly GCA_016297805.1. Taxonomy (GTDB): domain Bacteria; phylum Spirochaetota; class Spirochaetia; order Treponematales; family Treponemataceae; genus Treponema_D. Next base: position 7,084 of record JAEDFX010000015.1, read on the forward strand.
CGAAGGACGTTTATTTGGTCTTCTGTGAATTCAACATTCTTTTCATTACCAGCGTGACGACCAATATAAAGACCAAATCTTTGACCTATGATTCCATTTATAGCCTGTAATGTATCTGTTTTCTGATATGCAAATCTTACAAGCTGAATAAGATTAGTAAGAGTCTGTTTTTCAGTTTTATTCTTTAATGGAATAATATGTTTATTTGCCAACTGTCCATTTGAACTTAAAGTGTTATAGAAATCCCAGATAAACTCAGGTTTCAATAATGGATCTGCTGCCAATAGTTTATTCTGTAAATCTATAAGCATTGCATTTGTAATGATATTATCTTCATCATTGTAAAGAATGCGAAGTGCTTCAATGTCATCACAATGATTGTTAATGTATTCTTCAAACAATTTAATATGAGGTTCTGCTGTTTCTACTGAGAAATCACTGAAGGTAACTTCATCTTCACCTGGGCGCAAAATAGTATAGTACCCATACCAAAGTTCAAGAAGTTTATCTCTTACATTATCATGATCAATTACTGGTGAGACTAATTTCTTTCTTTCGTGATTAGGATTTTGATTTGAGATGAACTGTGGAAGTATATTATGAGCCATAGCATCAAGAACATCTGTTGTAAATTTTACTAAAGATTCTTTTGCTAATTCTGCAAACTCATCCAAATGTTTTTGATACTGTGTGTTTTCGAGTTTCTTATTAATTCTTGCACAGATTTCACCGAACAATTCAATGTTTTCATCTTCCAGATTTCCAAGTGCAAGCAATTCCATAAGATGTTCAAGAGTGATTTTTTTAGGAGCCGGATCAGGACCTGGAGGTGTAACCTTTGGAATTTTCTTTTCACTTGTAGTTACTCCGACTGCATCAATCAAATAGAAACAATCTTTTGTATCTGCATTTGGAGTTACTGTTCTTAATACATCATCATCAATACTACGGCAGCCACGGCCTTTCATTTGTGTGTATAAAACGGATGAATGAATATCCCGCATGAATACAAGAACTTCCAGAGGTTTTACATCTGTACCAGTTGCAACAAGAGTAACAGTTACTGCAATTCGGAAATCTTTTTGAGTTCTAAAATCATCAATAAGTTGGTTTGTATTTGAAGTTGCTTTACAAGTGATTTTCTGAACAAAGTGGTCCTGATCTAATAGTCCAGATTCCAGTTCATCCTGAAAAACTTCTTTTATAATGCTGATTATGAGGTCTGCATGTTTATCTGTCTTTGCAAAAAATAATGTCTTTGGAAGATACTGCCAGAGGGGCTCACGGTCTGTAAATAATCTTGTGTAAACAATATCCTTATATTCCTGAACAACTTTTTTTATCTGCTCAGGAACCATAACACTTCGGTCTACATCTTTGTTTGTAAAATACTGTTCCGCTTCCTGCTGAACTACAAGTTTTTCGCTAGTTCTATTTTTTACTTCAATGATTCTTTGACCTTCTGCAATTTCTCCACCATTTTCAGTTACATCAGTTTTGATCCTGTAAATACGAGGTGGAACATTGATTCCGTCTATAAAAGACTGTTCCTGAGTATAATCGTAAGTTGCTGAATAATTTCCATTTACGTTAGGCTGTAAATTAAAGAAAGCATAAGCCTGTGGTGTTGGTGTTGCTGTAAGACCTATGATTTTAGCAGAATCAAAATATTCAAGGACTTTTCGCCAGCGTTTATAAATAGAACGGTGACATTCATCTACGATAATGAGATCAAAGAAATCTTTTGAAAGTTTTGCATTATTTCCAAAATATTGAAATGCATTTTCTATGTATGGTGAACCATTAGAATCTGATTCATCGTACATACCTTCTGAATCATCATTAGAATTGAAGAAGTTTTCTTCATCTTCCTGATCTTCTGCATCGTCATCAGCATCTGTAAAATTCTGTCCCGTAAGAACTGCAAACAAACGTTGAATTGTTGAAACACAAACTTGTGTATTTTTTATACCATCAAGTTTTTTTAATCTTTCAACTTGATATATATTTGTAAAATTCTGTTCAGATTCTGTAAGTTTGAACTGCGAGAATTCTGTAAGTGTCTGCTTTCCAAGATTGTTTCTATCTACTAAATAAAGAATATGTTTTACAGGAGTATATGTTAAGGCTCTATAGGAAAGCATACAGGCTGTAAAAGTTTTTCCAGAACCAGTAGCAAGATTGAGCAAAACTCTATCTGAGCCATGTTTGAATTCCAATTCAACAGTTTGAATTGCATCATGCTGACATTCTCGTAATTTTCCAGGTGCAGCTTCAAGAACTCTTGGCAGTTTTGCAAAACCATTATCTGAAATGTCAGAACCTGCTAATTCTACAAGTTCTTTTGGAGTTTTCATTTCGGATAATTCTACATATTCAGAATCTTCATCACGAAGATCTTTGAATAAAAGTGTTTCGCCGTTTGAGAGAAATACGAATGGTAGAGGATTCCTCCAAACGGGATACCAGTCTGGAACTGACTTTGTATATTTCTGTGCCTGTTCAGCCACATCGACTGAAAGTTTTTTTTCTTTACGTTTTGCTTCAAGAACTCCAATTACTTTTCCACCAACAAAAAGCAAGTAATCAGCTTCAAGGTTTCCTTCAAGGAGACCTTCACAGACAGCACATCCGTTATATAAATCAGAATACTGATTGCGGGTGATTACATCCCAGCCAGCTTTGAGTAAGAGTTTATCTATTTTTGTACGAGCTTTTTCTTCTGGTTTTAGTGACATATTTTTTTACTAAATACAGTATATCATAATTTTTACATATTAGATAGAAGACTCTTACAACGACAGGGTGAAACCACAAGCGGGCATAAATGGCACAAAACAGGTCGTCACCTTTTTACCGACCTGTTTTGTGCAATGTTGCACACTTGTGGTGAGGGGCAATCGTAATGCCCCTGAGCGGATTCCAAAGGCTGCAGGTCTTTGCTTTATGACTGACGAGCCGTGCTTCGGAAGTCTTAAAGTCGAGCGTATGCGATGAGTAGAGGTTTGAAGGGGACAAAGTTCCCTCACAAGATTTGTAAAATGATGGCCGTAGTGCCAGCACTTTTGCGAATCTTGCCACAGTATGAGTCAAAAAAAGAAGCAGATTCCGGCCACTTTTGTTGCCGAAATCTGCTGAATGTTTGATGATTACTGTGTGATTTTAGTTTTGCGCAAAGTTGCACAACTTAGGCTTTATCTGCTTCAATTTCCCAAGAAACTCCCATAAAATCTTTTAATGTAAGATGTTTACCATCTACTGATAGATTATAGGTTGCATTTCCTGACTGATTTAAACTGTTTGTTACTTTCATTGTATTATTATTAATAATTTTCCACTTTATTGTGTTATATCCTTGATAATTTGGATTATAAACTTTTCCTGTACCATCGGCATAGAATTCAATTGTATTGAAAATAAGTCCTGTTGTTGATACATTCCAAGTACCTACTAATAAAGCTGAGGTTGTAAAATTGGGATTTGAATTATTATTTGAACTCTCAACAAATGTTATGATTCCAATATTCGAACTAAAATCAGCTGTTTTATCTACTATCTGATACGAAATTGAACCTGTGCTATTACAAGATACTGTATAGGAACTGGAACTAACATCTGTTGTTACCGAGAGATTATTCTTATTTTCAATAATATTAAATTCTAATTCATCATTGTTATATACGTTTTGTATTTGAGTATATGAAATAGTTGTTGATTCATTTATAGTTATGGATTTATTGGATTCAATTACAATTAAGCAATTATTACGTTTTTGAACAGGTTCCTTCTGCTGTTCTTCTTCAACTTCGCCTGTACACCATTTAGGTAATTCCGAATCCAATGACTTCTGGAAGAAATATCCATCCTGTCTTGAAACCATCTGTGCCAATACATCCCAACCGAAGGTTGCTTCATAATCACTGGCTTTTTTATCTGAGTCTTTCAAAAAATCCAGCTCATCACTGCCAATACGTTCTATAGATTTAAGTGTGTCATACTTAATAAGAAAAGTTTTTTTATATTCTCCATTCTGATAAGAATTTTTAAAAGTCCACCAGCCGGCTGAAAAAATCATACTGTAATCTTTTTCCTCACTGTTTGATGCCTGTGTACAACTTGATAATAATAAAACCAACAAAGTCATTAAAAATATGATTTTTCTTTTCATCTTTATTCTCCTGTTATAACTCTATATTTAGAGTTTTTATCCTTAAATATTAGCATTACTCTAAATATAGAGCAATAAGGGTTATGAATTCCGAATCAGAGAAAGTTATAGATAATCTTCGCAAATTAAGAATTGAAAAGAAAATTTCAATAGTTAAGCTTTCTGTAGAATCAGGAATCTCAAGAAGCCATCTCTATTACATTGAAACAAAGAAAACTTCTCCGACACTAGAAACCTTGGAAAAAATGACTAAGGTTCTAGGTGTAAGCATAAAAGATTTGTTCAATTAAGTTAGAAAACAGTAAGATATTCTATTTCTTCTTCCAGTTTTTTAATCATAATTTTAAGTTCTGAACTTGGCTTATCTGGAAAATAATCATTATGTAAAATCAAAATATCTTCCCAGAAATGTTTCTTCTTTTCGAGAGAATCAAATTCCTGTTCAGGAACATAACTTAAAATCTTTGACAACAATACTTTCTCTTTACTTGTAAATTGATATTTAAATTTTACATAATCACAATATTTATGATTTTGTAACCATTCATCCAATTCTTTTAAGGTATTCGAAAAGTTGTAAACTATTTTTTCTACTTCGTTAACTTTTTTCATACATATTGGATCATATTTATCAAAAAGGCTTTGAAAAGAATCATACAAATAATCTCTTAAATGATTTTTTATACTGGCTTCAAAAGCACAATCTCCTAACTCAAAACCTATAGTTTCTAAAAAATCCTCATCCATATAATCTAAGTCTTTATTAAAACTATCCCACGTATCATCTGTACCTTTCTTTAGAATTACGAATCTAAATTTTGTATTACTAATAGGGATAAATTGGGCAACTCCGTTATATTGAAATGGCAATCCCATTTCAATGTTTTCATTCAAATGATCTGTTGTGATTTCTCTTAAATAAACCATTTTTTTCTCCTCTGATTTTGTAAGTGTAAGTAGTTAGCTTGCACTTTATACATAACTTGAGTATACTACTGTAAATTAATTAAATCAAGTTAATTTTTATGGAAACAATTATGTGCAACCTTTTACTTTACACATAAAAAGGGTATGATATTACTATGAGTTTGAAGCGTGATTTTGATTTCAAAATGGATGAAGCAGAAATGGAAATAAAACTTGCAGATGTAAGTATTCCTCATCCAAGCGAGAAGTTTAAGGAGTTTCTAATTAAAGCAAAATTAGAATTTGAACCAGCAAATAAAATAGCTAAAATTCTTGGAATTTCAAGAACAGCATATTATGATTTCTTGAATGCTGAAAATGGAATAAGTCCTGAAATTGCAATCCGTCTAGCCAGATTCTTCCATGACTTTGATCCTAGCTTATATCCAAAGGCAGCTTCTCCTTATTATTGGTGGGAGCTAAACAATAGGTGGATATTTGTTAACTGGATTCAGAATCCAAAGAACAGAAATAAAAAGAACAATGTTGGTATTAAGCGTTTTAAAGTAGACGAAAACAATAAAATTGATACTGTTGAAGATAAAAAAGAATTAGAAATTGATGATATGATTTCTATTTCTTTCAAGCATATTGATACTGAGAAGGTATAAGATTAAACCATTGCTTTAATGACAACTATAACAAATTGTATTAGAATATAAACAACAATATGAGTGCTAACTCGCATATAGAGCGTAACCACTTATATTGTTGTCCTGTTGACCACCGACTGCACAATACTAGTTTGTGTATGCTGCTCAACATTAAGGTTACTCAAAGACTCCGAATTCGTTATTCGTGTTAAATCCGAGAGTAACCTTTTTTATTGCTTCAATTTTTACTTGTCCTTAAAAGCTTCTAAAGAACTTAGATTCTCTATCTTTTCATTTAAAGAGTTCAAATAAGAATCTGGATCCTTAAATTTTTTTTTATGATTTATAACATATTCCTTTTCAAGTTTTACAATACTAATAATACCAGAATTATTTTCAATTAAGTTTTTTAGAGATTCTTTACTACCTTCTATTTTGGCTAGTTCAATTTCTTTTGCATAACTTTTCTTAAGTAATCCTCCATAGCATTGTTGAGTAATACACAAAGTAGCAAAAATTCCCAAAGCCAAACAAATAAATCCAGTAAAAACATATTCCCTCATTGCGCGGCCAACACGAAAATTAATCAGCTTATTATCAATTTCAACCATTTTAGAATTAATTCCCATAGTTTTATTTGATATATCTACAGTTAGTTTGAATAATTCATCTTTTGCTTTTGCAACTTCGGGATGAATCGTACTAACTAACGTTTTTGAAAATTTTGCAACTGTATCACCGGCCTTTGAGTCTAATGATTCTTCAACTTTTTTAACTTCTTCCAATATCGTATGAAGGTTGTCCTGGTTTGTTTTTAATTGTAGATTGATTTTCTCTTGTAGATTGATCTGCAGGTAATTGCCATTTTCTAGCCATTTCTGCATCTCGTCTTGCATCTTCTTTAGCTGCTCGAATAGCACGTTCTCTATCGACATTGGCAGAGAATTGTTCAAATCTTGTGTTGAAATCAATTGTTTTTGAACTTCTTCCACTAATTGATTTGTTTTTATTATCTCCTGTAATACCAAATCTGCTGTTATTTGGTTTGAGTGATTCTGAGATTGAAGTTCTCTGTATTCCATTTTCTAAATCCTCCTTAGTTTTGAAATCTTTCAGTTCTGGAAAGTATTGAGCGAGTTTATTAAGCCTTACTTTATATTTACTTTCCCCAGCTTCTTTACGTTTTACATCCGTAAAGATGATGTGTTTTTTGTTGTCTTTCCATTCAGTTGCAAAGCCTTGTGCGTGCATAAGCTGAATGAACTGATCTTTGGTTTTTGCCATTTTCAAAGATTTAAGAAAAACTTCTTTGCAATCCTGTAAGTAACTGTCTTTCTGCTTTGCTTCAGCCTTCTTTAAGGTTCTGAATGTTTTGGCATTATTTGCAGTAACTTCAGTTCGTTTTTTACCAAACATATCAAAACCTTTTTTAGGCGCCGCAGAATAACCAAGTTCTATACAAACCTGGTTCTGAAGTTCTTTCATATTCGTCAGTTCTTTTCGTGTGATATGAAACTTATGACCATCTACAAAGGAAACACTGTTCATAACAAAGTGTGTATGAAGATGGTCTCGATCCTTATGCGTAACGATTATCATTTCAAAACCCCAGAACTTTTTGCATTTTTCTGCAAACTTAACAGCAGCATCATGTGCTTGTTTTGCACTAATGTTTTCATTCGGCGGAAAGGATTGCACAAAGTGATAATATTGCCGTCCTTTCGTTTTTCCAAAGTTTTCTTTTGTTTCCTTGAAATACTCCAGAGCCTTAGGAACATCACAACAAAATCCAGTAGTTAATTGTTCTTCAGTCTTTTTGGGTTGAAGAACATAATTAATAATACCTTTCAAGGATGCATTACGGCCAACCTTTACATTTACTGCCTTAAGAATTGCCATAGCTTCTCCAGTTTTGTAATTGACTGATTAATTCGCTCTGTCTCTAAAGTAGCATTCCCAGAATTGCAGGCTCTGGCAATCTGATTAAGATTAACGCCTTCACGACGTAGCTCAACTAGAAGCTGGTGAAGGGTATCTTTTTCAATCATTTTTTTTGAGAATACGGCACGTGTTAAAAACTGCTGTTCATTAAAACCTGATTTTTTAACTCGTGACCGTAAATCCTGCAATTCAGAATCAGACAGACGGAATGTGATTTTATTCGGTCTGCTTTTGTTCATTTGACTCCCTTGGGACACATAATGATTTCTGAAGTGATTCAACAGTTATTGAACCTGCTTTCAATTCAGCCAGTTCTGCTTGAAGCTCCTTTGGTGATTTACCACATCGCAAGGATTCAAAAACATACATCCAGCCTTCTGTGTAACCTTTTAGATAATTCATGTTAGTAGATTTCGTTGTTTTTGATTTTGGAACATCTTTGTTCTTTTCCCTAGACTCAATAACAGGTGTTGAAGATTCTTCAGTTTTCGCCTCTTCCTGCTTAATTTGTGTGTAAGCCTTATTAACTGTAAGTTCACCTGATTTAATGCTTTCCAAAACTTCTGGTGCAGCCTTCTTTTCAACTTCTTTCATTTTGGCAACCTGACGGCGGGAAATCTGAAGTTCCTCAGCAATTTCAGCGTCACTCTTTGCTTTTTTACCATTCTCATTAGTAAGTCGATTCAAAGCTGCCCAAGCATTGAAGATTTCCCCCTCAGAAAGATTTCTGCGAAACAGCTGCTGCCTATAAAGGTACTTCAAGAGTTCTTCTCTGTCCGCAAACTCTTTATAGATAACCGCAACCTTTGAAAGTCCTGCCCGAATGGCTGCCTTATAACGTGTATGACCATCAGCATTAATATCATTCAAATCAGGATGTTCTTTACTGTGTGCCAGAATAATTGGATGTGCAGGATCGAATCCCTTTTCCCTCATATTCTCACAAATATTTGAAATTTCATTTTCCTTTTGAATGAAGATTCCTTCAAACTCTGGATCAATAATAATCTTGTCGATATCCATCCATTTGATTTTGTCAGTTGGATTAAGAACTGATTTGATGTTGTTTTTTATTTCGTTAATTAATTTCATGTATTACCTCTTAATTTAAAATTCCATAATCTTTATAGAATTGAATCTGTTCATCCGTAGAAAGAAAGCCACGTCCTTTCTGCGTTACCAAAACCTGATAATCTGCTTCGCACTTCGAACGTTCTTCCTCTGACATGTGATACAATTTTGTTTTGATTGCAATTTCCTGTTGATCATTTGCTTTGATTGCATCCAACGACAGTGCACATTCAGGACAATAATAGTCATATTCCTTGAAAACCGTATGGCATATAGGACATTCATATTCCTTTTCATAAGGATTTGAATAATCCGCTTCTTTTGTTTTTTTATTCTGAAGATGCAGTTTGAAATCTCGTGAGATTGAACTGCTTAAAGCCAGCTTCCTGAATAAACCTTCAAATGACTTAATTGGATTAGCAAGCTTAGTTCTCTCAAAAACATAATTCAAATAATCTTTAAGTTGAGACAAATCAATCTCAGCATTTTCAAGACGGCGTAATACATCTGATTCAAACTGATTATCAAACAGATATTCGCCAACAAATAAACCTCTAATAATATTTTTAAAAACTGACTCACTAACTGGTTGATTGGAGTTAGTTAGTTTAGTTTTTTGTATATTAGTATTTAGTTTATCAGTATTTAGTTGTGTCTGATTTTCCGTATCCGGATAATCCGTATGCGGAAAATCGGTAAGCGGTATATCATTTGTAGTAGATTCTGGTTTCTCGAAAACGTAGTAAACTATATTACCGAAACATCCATCATTTCTTCTGTTTTGAATTTTTCTTACATATCCATGTTTCTCTAATTCCTGTATTGCAGAATATAGAGCTGCTTTTCCATCTGAAGAATGATTTACAATTTCAGTTATAAAAATTTTCCAGTCCTCAGGAAGACTCATTAGATATGTATGAACTCCCTTTGATTTCCAGGATAAAGTTGTGTCTCTGATACAAGTATTATCAAGAATGGTGAATTTATCTTTTCGTGATTTTTTAACAAAATATGTTTCGCTCATGTAATCTCCTGATATGATTAACATCAGGACTATTCATATCTAGAAATTTAATGCACTTTTCGGTATAAATAGAACTGAGGTTATTTTTAGAGTTTTTTTCAAAAAGAACTTCACGAGCCATTAAGTTGCAGCTTAATGGCTCATTTTTTTTAATTGTCATGTTTACTTCTCCTTAACATATTTTTTATATTTTTCTGGCAAAGGAACTCCCCATTTTTCAGCGTAAGCAGGAAGCATCTCGTCTGTTATGGTAAGCCACTCAAGAATAATTTCTTTCGCCCAAGATCTAACCCCTGCTATTCTTACAGAATTTGTCCCCATTGCTGGTTGAATAGCATAATTAGTTCTCCACGTTGCCATTGAATCAGAACCTCCTTTAAGTTTGATGGCGTCTTTAAGCGAAATAAATGCAGGTAAATCATTGATTTTGATTTCTGTATTTCCATTTCTTATTGATACATTTTTTTCCTCAGTTAAATGCATCAATTTGTCAATTTTTGAGTTCACAATATTGAACTCATCTCTAGTCTCGCGATCCATATCGCACTCCTTACTATTTCGCCGTGTTCCACGTAACTGGTAATGTGTGGCCGCCATAGTTGGCTAATAACAATGCCTCTGTAAGCATTTGTTATATATTGTTATTACATACTTTTATAATATTTTATTATATACTTTTAGTCAATAATTTTTACTTAATTACAATATTTTTTAGCACTTTTTTACATACTTTAAATAATTAATGAATAAAAGAAACAAATCTGATATAATTATTATAGAGTGCTAAAAAATGACAAAAGAAAAAACATATCCAATTAATACGTTCTCTGAACGTATAGATGCTGTTCTTTTTATGATGAATATCAAGAAAGTTCGATTCTATGCCGACTTAGAATTATCCAAACAAACTGTAACACAATGGAAAAAAGGATCTATGCCAGCTGCTGATAAACTTCTAAAAATATCAGACTATCTCGATGTCCATCCAAAATGGCTATTATATGGTAAAATTAACGATAAACAAATCTACGATATAGATTCCGCAAAATCTCAAGTCACTCGTATATATAATACTTTAAAAAAAGATTTTAATTGTTTCCCAGATCAGCCAAATTTTTTGATGCCATTGCAAAACTGTGTTACAGAAGTACAATTATCAAAGTGGGCACTTGGTATGCAAATACCAACAATCAATCAATTAAAAGAAATAGCGGAAAAATTAGGAAAATCTATTCTATACATTATCAATGGAACAGATGTTGCAAAAGAACAATCTAGATTCGAAACTACTAGTATCCAAACATATTATTGTTTAGATGAAAAAAATCAAAAAGCAGTAGACGAAACTATTATTGCATTTTATGCAAAACAACTTTATGATCGAGAACATAAACAAGATCCAGATAAATATCTTACAGAATCTGATCCGTATGATGACAAATCGTCAACTTTTGAAGCAGGACTTGATTGATTACATCGTCTACTTATTAAAACCAAGGTTCACAAGATAGTTCTAAATAATCATCACGACACTCTGGAGGAAGAATTTCTGTCACCATCGAAAATTCTGCTATATTAAAAAAATGAGTTGAGTCATCAAGGCGTTTTTCATTAATTGATTGCAGACCTTTTAATGTAGCTTTTATTTTTGAAGGTTTTTCTCCAAAACGTTTCTTAAAATCTCTGCAGTAATTAATTAAATCGAATTCTCTATATTTAGTTTCGCCGCAGATTTCTAATAGGTGTCTTTTTTCTTCTGGATAAATTGTATCGCTTACAATTCCAAAACCTCTGCCATCTGCTGTGCGCCATACTTTCTCATTCTCATCATAAATCATTGCTCTTCTCATAATAAACCTCAAAATAATAACGTTTCTTCTATATTATTAATGCTTACTTTTGAAACAAACGCAAGAACTATTTAAAAAAGGATTTTAGAGTGTTTTAAATCATTGCTTTAATGACAAGGCTGATTAATTATGCTATATTTTATTTATGTTAAGGTTGCTCAAAGACTCCTGCTTAGTTAGCGTGGTTAAATCCGAGAGTAACCTTTTTTTGTCATTAAGAGTAGAAATATTACGGACTATGCCAGCTTCGACCATGTTCGATTGACTGATTGTGGGGTGTCCGTCCACAAATGACATTTTATTTGGAATGTGCTATAATAACGGCAATTCCTATCGTGTTACCCAACTGTAGTATATTTTCAGTATGGGATTCGTAGGAAGTTACAAACTTGCAGTTACGTGTTCATTAGACGCTTCTTTGCAAGTCTGCGTTTCTGCAAGTTTATATTTAGAAATTAAAAAGGCTACTCAAAGACTCCAGCTTGTGCAGCTTGGTCAAATCCGAGAGTAGCCTTTTTTTATGCTATCGCATCATATGGCTGAATCAATACTTCTACAGGAATATTCAAACCACTTGCCAATTGTCTGATCATATTTAAACTTAAAGTTCGTTTTCCAGACAGGATTTCTGATACCTTAGATTTACTTCCAATAAAAGGAACCAGGTCTTTTGGCAACAATCCCATTTGATCCATTCTAAACTTAATTGCTTCAAGCGGTGAAGGATTATCTATTGGAAAATGTTCTCTTTCGTAGATTTCTATAAGTGTTACAATCAATTCAAGCTTATCACCTTCAGGAGTATCTGCTTTTGCATCAAACAATTCATCTGCTAATTTAAGAGCAGCTTTGTAATCTTCTTCTGTTTTAATTAATTTAATATCTTCCATTAAATTGTCTCCGCATTTATTTTGCTATACTCTGCATGAGTTCCAATAAATCTAATATAAACTATATGATGATCATAGTTTATTTTTATGATTAATCTAAAATTATTTCCTGATATATTAAAACAAACTCTGTTTCCTTCGAGAAAACTTGCAGATGGATATCTTCTTTTGATATCTTCTGTAGTTTTCCAATCTGCTTTTTCTGTTTCTTTATACCAGGCTTCAAGCTGCTCTTTTGAATTAGGATGTTTAGTCCAAAAATCAACAAGTGTGCTTTTTGCAATTATTCTCATATTTATCCTTTGAGAAGTTCCCAATATGGGAACATATTTAATATAACATCTGAACTTTTAATTGTCAAATCCAATTAACTAAACAACCCATTTACCGCCGGCAATACATCTTGTATAGAACTTACCATTTCAGGAATGGCCGCTCTCGTGTAATATTCAGTCATTTCCACAGAACTGTGACCGACCATTTTCTGTACAGTTTCAGCATCAACTTTTCTTCGCATACGGGTAACATAAGTAAATCTGAAAGAATGTGGACATAATTTACGATCCGTTGAATCTATTCCAGCCTTAATAATTACTCTATGAAATACAGATTCCAAAAACTCTTGTCTTAAAGGTCTTCCATCATCTCTCTGAAATATAAAATCATCTTCAGATAAGTAATGTGATTTTATATAATTCTGAACTAATCTCATAGTATCATCAGGAACTAATGTTACTCGTAATTTCTGATCTTCATCACTTCCTTTTTTGTTGTAGTTAGTTCTATGTCCATCTCTTTCACAAAATCCATCTATGATCAATGCATGACTTTCAGGAATGAATTGTTTTGTTCTTAAAGCTCTAGCTTCACCTAATCTTAATCCACAACTAGCCATTACTAAGAAGAGTAGGTACTCACGTAAACCATCAATCCAATTAGCACCGTCGAAGAATTGAACTAATTCTTCCTGTGTAAAAATATCAGCTTTTTTGGAATTGCGAGCAAATCTAGGAAAGTCAGGTTTAACTATTGTAGTTTTACAATGCCATGGTGCTTCTTTATATATATGATTCAAGGTTTCAAGATATGAGTTTTTCCAGCTTCCTGATTTTTCAGTCAGATTCATTAAGTACCCATTTACCATTGGAATTGTAAGTTCATCTAAATATACATTTCCGAATTCTTTAATAATAAGATTTATGAAACCTCTATAATTGGTTATTGTACGAGGATTTAGTTTTTTACCAAGCATAGATAAACGCTCGATATGTTCACCTCCAGGAATGAACATGTTATACGCAACCTCTTTTACGGTTACTTTTTTCTTTATTTCAGTCGGATCAGGAAGATTATTAATATAAGCATATGCATCAGCACGATTACTTACATCCGGAATTATCTTTTGATGTTGAACACCTGTTATTGGATCTTTCCACCAATAATACCAACGCTTTAATTCTTTTCCTGATTTTAATGTGATAGTTTTTTTGAAAGGGTGATAAAACAATTTGGCCTCCATAGGAAACATTAACATTTCATTAACATTCAACCTACAGAGGCCAACTTAGTGATTGTCTAAATCCTTGTAATACAAGGATTTAAGAGTCGGGCAGACAGGATTTGAACCTGCGACATCCTGGTCCCAAACCAGACGCGCTACCAGCTGCGCTACTGCCCGTTGCGTGATTAATAATATATATTAAATGAAAAATTTAATCAATAGCAAAATCAATTTTTTTTAAAACTTTTTAAATAATTTTTGCTGAGGCTTCAATATCTCCACCTTTCTGAATTCTTTCAATCAGCACTTTAGTAATTTCAATTTTTACTTTTGTAGATTCCTGAATGATTTTTTTAGAATGAATTTCACAATGAATAAAATTATCTGTAACGGCATGATATATATAGCCATTTACATTGTTTGAAATAACCTTAGGTCTTTTTACAGTCTCAATAATAGCAGACAGTTCTTTTCCTATAAAACTATTTATATAAATAATCTTATTGTTAATTGCCCAATCAGTTAATTTTTTTGCCCTTTCTCCTGACACAGATTGAGGAACTTTATTTTTCATTGTTGCTGCAACTGTGCCAGGGCGTTCTGAAAACGGGAATGCATGTATCCATGAAAACTTACATTTTTCACATAAGTCCATTGTTTCAATAAAATCTTCTTTTGTTTCACCTGGAAACCCAGTTATTAAATCACAGGCAATAAACGGATTTTTTTTTGCTTCCCTTAATTTTTTACAGGCATTGATTACGATTTCTGCTCCATACTGTCTGTTCATCAGTCTTAGGATTTTATTACTTCCACTTTGAACTGAAATATGAAAATGAGGGCAAACTCTAGGATCTGAAATAACAGAACAAAAATCATCATCAACAATTTCTGGATATAGACTGGAAATTCTAAAATTTATTTTTTCAGTATTGTCAAGAAGTACTTTCAACAATCGGGTAAAATTATAATATTCTCCCTTGTATTCGCCTTTATACTGTCCTATATTAACTGTTGTTATTACAACTTCATTCTGACCTGCTGCTTCAAGTTCCTTTACTCTATCAATTGCAGTCTGAACATCAATTGAAACACTATGCCCTCTTGCTATATGAATTGCACAATATGAACAATTGCTATTACATCCATCTTGTATTTTCAAGCTCGCCCTTGAATGAGATAAGAATGAACTTGTAGAAAGAGTAAAAGATTTTTCTGGAAAACCTGATTTTTCAGGAACAGGCTTTAAAATTTTTTCATTAACAATTGATTTAAAATCCAGAGGATTGAAAGAACCAGTATTTAACAATTCTTTTAAAAGCATTGGAATCTGAGAAATTCTGCTTTTTATCTGTCCACCAATTGCGCAGATTCTTTCATCAATGTTTTCAATTTCTTCTTTTGCAAGCTGAGCGTAACATCCTGTTACAAGAACAAGGGAATTAGGACATTTTTTTAACAGTAATCTTATCAAACGGCGGGCTTTCTGTTCTGCTTTCTGAGTAACTGCACATGTATTGATTATGGAAACAAGAATCTCAGGACTTTCTTCTGAATTAGAAGTTATTCCTTCCATGCATACTGAAAATCCATTTTCTATAAAATATCTTGCTGTAGACTCGCTTTCTATTTGATTTAATCTACAGCCTAAAGTTTCAATTCTGATTTGATTCACAATTTTACTGTAATTTTGCACTTACCCGTTCACGGCCACGAGAAGCATCAATAGAGGAAGAATTAAGTCTCAAAGCTTCATCATAAGCTTCCATAGCTTCGTAATAGTTTCCAGCCATTTCTCTTGCGTAACCTAAGCGAACCCACCATGTATCCAAAAGTGGTTCTTTCTTTACAGCAGATGAAAGAGCTATATCAGCATGCTGGTATCTAGCCTGGCGAATGAAAATCTCTCCCATGTAATAATAGGCAACACCTACTCTGGAACCACTTTCTGGTGCACTTGCAACATATTTCTGAAACTGTTCCATTGCACCTGAATTTTTTCCAAGAAAATATTTTGCTTCCCCAAGAACTTCAATTAAACGCAAATCATATGGACTAACTGCTAATCCTGCAGTTGCTCTTTCTTCAGCTTCAGCATACTGCTTATTCTTTACAAGGGCCCAGCACATTACTACATAAGATTCAACACGGTTAGGATTTTCTTTAATTTCTTCTTCACAAACCATAACAGATTCTCTGTATTTTCCGTTATGATACAACACCAAAGCATCCTGTTTTGCATTCTGAGCAAAAAGTCCTGAGACAGAAAAAAACAAAATTAAAGATAAAAGGATTTTATTTTTCATTTTCTATTTTCACCATTGTGCATTTTCCAGTAAAAGTACAGCCTGGCTCTAAAACTACTTTACCTGTAGTAATATCACCGTCCAACGATCCAGAAGAAGTAACAAATATTAATTTATTTCCGACTACATTTCCTTTAACTTTTCCGCGGATTAATACTCTTTCAGCAGTTATATCAGCATTTACAATTGCATCAGTATCAATAACTAAATCGCCAATAGAATCAATTTTTCCATTAACTTTTCCACGAATCATAAAGGTTTTCTTGATTTTGATATTACCAGTAAAGGAAATATCATCTTCAACTATTGTGTCGAAAGCTTCATCTTCCAAATCAAAAAAATCGGTATCTTTTACGTCAAACATATCTATATATTACATCTTTATACTGATTTTTTCAATTATGAGTACTTAATTTAGATGATTCAGATTCGACATATGCTCTGGTAAAGGAATTTCAAAAACTAAATCTTTACCATCAATTGGCAATGTAAGTTTTACAGATGCAAGAAGAAGTTTTTTTATTTTTAAGATTTTTCTCAGTTGTTTGTTTACTTTAAAATTTCCGTGCTGATCATCACCTGCAATAGGACAATTCTGCTTTGCAAGATGTATACGAATCTGATGCATACGTCCTGTTTCAAGCTGTAAACGAATCTGAGACATTTTTATATCTGGAGAATCAGTATTAACATCATCTGAAGTTTTTACAGTCCATTCATTCTCAACATTGTAATAAGTCACTGCAGATTTAGACTCTCCATGCTGAACAAGATTATCTTTTATTACACCTTTTTTAGGATTAACAGTTCCTGCACAAATTGCAATGTATTCTTTTTTAGCAATCTTACTGCCAATCATTTTTGTCCATTTGTTTGCAGCATTGGCAGATTTTGCAACTATCATAAGACCAGCAGTATCTTTATCTAAACGATGCACTAAATAAACTTTCTGACCAACCTGCTGTGCAAATTCATTATCCAGAGAGTGAGTAACTCCATTACCACCTTGAACAGCAAGCCCTGAAGGCTTATTAATTACATAAATTTCATCATTCTCATATAAAACAGGAACCATATTCATCCGAATATCTTAATAGAGGTATATTAAAATGACAAGACAGTCAAAAATCAAAATCATTGCTATTTTATTTACATTACTGCTAACATCAAACTTTCTTGTTGCAGAAATAATTCAGGATAAAGATTTTAATTTTTCGCTGGATCTTCCAGAAGGCTATAAAATTGATAACTACACAGAAGATGGCATGTCTTACATTTTTTCACATCCAAACATTCCTGTAACACTGGCCTTAAAAATTTATTATGATGATTCCTTCACCTCCTCCCAGTCGGTATTAAAAATGACTTTAGAAAAACTTACAGCAAAAGGTGATATCGACAGTGTGAAATGGTCAGAAAAGAACTGTGCAATTTCCTCTTTCACCATGAATCTTGATAAAGCTTATTCCGGCTGGTCCGTATGTGCACCAACTAAGATTGAACATAGCTATGTAGCACTGATTTGCTACGCACCAACAGATCTTTTTCCTAAATGCCAGCAATTCATTATGTCTTCTCTAAATTCTCTCTGCATAAATGATGATTATTATTACGCACCAGGCCTGATTACAACTTATGCATATCCAAAGGAAGGTAAAAAAAATATAACAGCTAAAATTGCAGGTAAACAGATTACCTCATCAATGGATAAATCTGACATAGAAGCTTCAAAATTCCTTATTGATTTGGAATTTGCTGTCTTCTCTCTCTATGCAAAAATGCCAAACTGGAAGGAAGCCTGGCAACGTTATTACAGAATGATTTACAGAGATAACTGCGGAAGAACTGCACAATTTTCTTCAGATGTTTTCAAGGCCTTGTATCCTGCGTGTCAGGCACAAAATCCTGATAATCCTGATATCACTTATGCACAGACTCTTTTAAGCTGGGTTCAAAATTTTAATTATAAACGTTCCACAGAAAAAACAAGTTCTGATTTTACTTCAATTCCTTCAGTTTTAAATGGCGAAGGAAATGACTGTGACAGTCGCTCTATGCTTATAACGATTATGCTGAACAACATCGGAATTGATACTATTTTTCTGATTTCACGGGAATACTCACATGCACTTGTAGCAACAGATATAAAAGCACCTGGTCAAACTTATATTTTAGAAGAAACTGGAAAGGAATATTTATTTGGGGAAACAACCGCAAAGGTTACATGGGGAATGATTGCAGGAGATCAGGCTGACAGGACAAAGTGGATACCAATCACCTTGCCCTAACAGCATTATTTTAAGAACGAACTAAAAGATTATATACATCCTGTTCAGTAGCGGCAGTTTTCAAAGCATCACGAATTGCTTTATCCTTAAACTTTGCACTGAAGTGAGAGATAGTTTTAAGATAATACGAATGCTGATTATAAGCTGCAGCAATCATTAAAAGTAATGTTACAGGTTCATCATCAATAGTCTGATAGTCTGCAATAGGCTTTTTACATACACCTACAGCCATTACCAGGTCTGTAACAGATGAAAGTCTTACGTGAGGAATGGCAATACCTTTTCCAATAGCTGTAGACATTAATTCTTCGCGTTTAAGAATTTCCTGTGTAAGCTCAGGAGCATTCTTTACCTGAGGAGCAGTTGCCAATACATCAGCAAGCTGAACAAGAGCATCATGTTTAGAAGTCTGTGAAATAAAAATAACTCTGTCTGGAGACAAAATATTCTTTAATTGAATCTGCATATCAACAGTCTTTGCAGGTTCAGAAGAAAGTCTGGCATTTACCCAGTTTTCAACTTCAGATTTTTTAAAACGCCATACTGTACCAATTTTTCCAGCTGGAATTTCACCCTTTTGTGCCCAATCATAAACAGTTCTATCAGACACTCTCAGATATTTTGCTACTTCTTCAATAGTAAGAATATCATCTTCCATTTTTTTCCTCACTTTATGTCATAAAGCTTATTATTTTGAAATCTTTAGAATATTTTGCATTCTTTACGTTATTTTGTCAAGTTTTAACTTCATGTATAAACATTTTGCCCATAATATTAAAGTTTAAGCTCATAAAAAATACACTTTAATTGAAATTTAAGAGTGTTTATTATATCATTTTACATTATGAAAACTAAAAAATTAATCAGACTTTTTGTTCTTATTACCATCATATTCACTATTTTATATTTACTTTTAGCAGCCAAACCTCTTGCAAAGGAATATCAATACACTCCAATCTGGAAAATCAATACTTCTAATCCGGTGGTAAAACAGGTTTCTGATGATTCAAGCAAATTTCATTTTCATTTGGGTCAAACCTTAGGATATTTTACTCCAGATGGTGACATTACCCTTTACAAATCTTTTCCTTCAAAGGTTTCTATTTCCGACAACTATTATGCAGTATACGATTCAAATGCAAAAAATACTTCTTTCTATAATCCAGACGGTTCACTTGCAGGCATAATCACAAAAAGCGGTTATCCATATTTTAAAGACGATTTAGTTTATGTTTTTCTAGCTGGAGGAGCTTCATTTACAAAATGTAATTCAGAAGGTTCTGAATCCTGGACCTATGAAGGAACATTACCAATTACAGCCTTTTCTGCAAAAAAAGACTTTACAGCAGTTGGATTTGTTGATGGCACAATAAAAGTATTCAATAACCATACAGGTATAGCAGAATCTACTTTTGTTCCAGGTGGCAGTGACTATCCAGTTATTTTAGGTATAGATATTTCTGAAGATGGACAATATGTAGCTTCAATTTCAGGACATAATAAACAAAGATTTGTTCTTTCTCACAGAGAAGAAAATCAGCAGAAAATTATTTTCCATACTTTCCTTGATTCAGACTCTCCTTATCAGACAGTTGTTCATTTTTGTAAGGATGGAAAAAGAGTTTTATACAACTACAAAAATAAACTGGGAATTTATGATATCCATAATAAAAAAAATACTGCAGTAAAATTGGAAAACAAGATTATTTCCATTCAGGAAAATGATGATTTTGTATTCCTGTTAGGTAAAGAAAAAAATAAATATACAGTTTCTATGATTGAACAGACAAATACTCTTGCAGGAAGTTTTTCTTTTACTGCTGATTATGCATTTATCCATTCTGATGAGAATAATCTGTATATTGGAAAAGACAATTCAATTTCCAGCATTTTAATTTCAAAGGAATAAGGAATATAGAAGGCAGTTTATGAAAAAAATAATTCTTACATTGATTTCAGTTCTTTTAGTAACAAATATGTTTGCTTTTGACTGGCCTCAGGCAGAAGTAACACAAAATTCTTATAGTTCCTATTTTGGACAAAACCGTGGGGAATTAATAAGTACTTCTCTCTGCTTTTCTGAACCTGCAGAAATTAAAGCAGCAGAAAAAGGATATATTCTGGCTATCATTACAGAATACAATGAAGATTCAGACTTTTTTCCATCAACTCTTGGAACAGCAGTAGTTTTGGCACATGATGATAACCTGCTTTCTGTATACGGAAACATTGATTCTGAAACAATTTCACTGCGAGATGAAAATGAAAAAATAATTGATGCTGGTGCTACAATTGGAAGTTCAGGAAATACAGGCTGGCAGTCAGACAACAGTCATCTTGAATTCCAGATTATTGATACAAAAAATAAATCTGCAATCAACCCTATGGTTCTTATGCCTCGTTCAGAAACAGAGTTACCGTTGAAACTTAATGGTATTTATGTAGAGAACAAAAACCATGATCTTTTTGATATTAATGTTTACAAAACATTTTCTTCAGGGTTGTATAAAATTTACCAGAGAAGAAATGTTGTAGCTTCTCCATACAAAACAAGTGTTTATATTAATGGTGTCGTTGTTGATCAGGTTTCATACGATACAATAATTCAGGAAAATAATAAAATTTGTATTCTTGGTAAAAAGAAATATACAAGTTCTGATATCTATCCTAACGAAAATCTTCAGATGCTGGGAGAAACTATGTTTACTCCAGGTCGTGCAACTTTGGGGCTTTCGGAGTCTGATATTCTTGGTAATCAAAAACAACTAAATTACAACATTGTCATAAAATAATTATTAAAGTTTGTTAAAAATTCCATTACGTGTTAAAATTATGTGTCTTATTTTAAATTTTTGGGAGATATAATTTGAAACATAATATGATACTTTCAGCTTCAGGCTGGCGCAAAGTTTTTGCAGTTTCTGGAAATGAACAGGACAAGAATCCTGAAATTTCAGAGGATGACAAAAAAATTGCAATTACTGCAGCAAACGTTTTCTTTGATTATATTAAACAGGTTTCAGGTCAAGAAGTACCTGTAATTTCCCTTGGTATAGATGCTCGTCCTACAGGTCCTGCAATTGCTGATGCAATGATTCGGGCCCTTATCAAAAAAGGTGCAATTATTCAGTATTCTGCAGTAACATCAGCACCAGAAATCATGGCTTATGCAAAAAAATTGGATGGTTTTATCTATATTTCTGCCAGTCACAATCCTGTAGGTCATAACGGAATTAAATTCGGAACAAATGATGGTGGAGTTTTAAACGGAACAGAAAATGCAAAACTAGTTAAAGATTTTGTAAGCCGACTTGAAGATGAAAAATCTTTGGAAGAAGCATATAAAAAAGCATATTCATGCACTACTTCAGAACTAAGAAAAGTTTACGATGTTTCTGAAAGCTCAAAGCATAATTCTTTATACGCATACAAAAACTTCATTAATGAAACAATTACTGGAACAGAAAGCAAAGAATATCAGAATGATTTTTTTGGTATGCTCAATACTTTCATTTCAGAGAATCCAATCGGTGTTGTCTGTGATTTTAACGGTAGTTCCCGCAATTTATGTATAGACCGGGAATATTTTGCAGAACGTAAAATAAACTTTTATTCAATCAACGATAAGGAAATTGTTCATGAGATCATTCCAGAAGCAGAAAACCTTGTTCATGTTGCTGCAGAAATGGAACGATTGCAGGCAGAAGGTCATAAGGAAGTTGTACTAGGCTATATGCCAGACTGTGATGGTGACCGGGGAAATATCGTTTATTGGGATGAAAAACAGAAAAAAGCAGTAATTCTAAAGGCTCAGGAAGTATTCAGTCTATCGGTTCTTGCAGAGCTTACTTATTCAATCTGGCAGCACAGTTCTGAACCTGGATTCAAAGCAGCTGTAGCTGTAAACTGTCCAACTTCAATGCGAATTGAAGAAATTGTTCATACATTGGGAGCAGAAGTGTTCCGTGCTGAAGTTGGAGAAGCAAACGTTGTAAACCTTGCCCGTGAAAAACGTGAAGAAGGATATACAGTTCGTATTTTAGGAGAAGGTTCAAATGGTGGAACTATTACATATCCATCTGCTGTTCGTGATCCTTTAAACACAATTTTTGCAATCATTAAGCTTCTTTTAATGCGTGAGAATGGTCTATTCCAAATGTGGTGTAATAAAGCAGGTATAAAATATAATTCAGACTACTCTCTTACTGATATTCTTGATACCTTGCCTAAATACACTACAACAGGAGTTTCTGAACCTCGAGCAGTTCTTCATGTAAAGAATACAAATCATGCAGAATTAAAAGCTAACTTCCAGAAGGTATTTGAAAAAGAATGGGATTCTAAAAAGGATTCTCTTTCCAAAGATTATGGCATTAGTTCATGGGAAGCTATAATTACAAATGGAACAAAAGAAACAAAAGCAGTTACTGACTTTTCTCTTAGTGGAAAAGGTGGTCTGAAGATTCTTTTTAAAGATAAAAATAATAATCCTTTATCCTTCATTTGGATGCGAGGAAGTGGTACTGAACCAGTTTTCAGAATCATGTGTGATGTTAAAGGTAACAATCCAGAAATGGAAAAATCATTGCTGGAATGGGAAACCACTATGATTCAGAAAGCGGATGCATAGGGAAATACTTTATCTTTTATATTAAAATCTGTATATTTTATTTATTAAATAGTTATTAATTTGATAAAGCCCACAGGCTTTTAAGGAGATACAACATATGGATAAGGCAGAAATCTTAAAGCGTGCAAAAGAATATATTGCAGCAGAAAAAGATGAAAGATTCAGCAAAGAAATCGAAGATTTAATTGCAAAAGAAGATTACAAAGAGCTTGAAGATCGTTTCTATCAGACTCTCGAATTTGGAACAGGTGGTCTTCGTGGAATCATGGGTGGTGGTACAAACCGCATGAACACTCTTGAAATCAACCTTGCTACACAGGGATTGGCAAACTATGTTCTTAAGGCATTCCCAAAAGAAGCTGCTGACGGAACTTTAAGTGCAGTTGTTGCATATGACAGCCGTCTTAATTCAGATGTATTTGCAGAAGCAACAGCTTTGATTTTTGCAGCGAACGGAATCAAGGCTTACCTCTTCTCTAGCCTTCGTCCTACTCCAGAATTGTCTTTTGCAATTCGTACATTGGGTGCAAAAACAGGTGTTGTTGTAACAGCATCACATAACCCACGCATGTACAATGGTTACAAAGCTTACTGGGACAATGGTGCTCAGGTTATTGAACCACATGATGTTGGAATCATTGAAGAAGTTAACAAAGTAACTTCTGTAAAAACAATGACTCGTGTAGAAGCTATTTCTACAGGTAAACTCGTTATTATTGATAAAGAAATCGATGAAAAATACTGGGAAATGTGTAAAGCTCAGCTTTTCCGTCCAGAATTGATTAAAGCAAAGGCAAAGGATGTTCGCATTGTTTATACACCACTCCACGGAACTGGCGCTATGCATGTAGAAAAAGTTCTTGGTGATCTTGGTTTGAACATTATCACAGTTCCAGAACAGCGTGAACCAGATGGAAACTTCCCAACTGTAGAAAAGCCAAATCCAGAAGAAAAACCAGCTCTTACATTGGCAGTAGAACTTGCAAAGAAAGAAAAAGCTGATGGACTTATGGCTACAGATCCAGATGCAGACCGCTTTGGTACAGCATTCCCTGATAAAAACGGAAACTGGGTACTTCTTTCAGGAAACCAGATGGGTGCTTTGCTTATGGATTACATTCTCCGTACTCGTACAGAACTTGGAAAAATGCCAAAGAATCCTGCAATCATCCGTTCTATCGTAACATCTCCATTCGGTGATTACATCTGTAAAAAATACAATGTAACAATGAAAGACTGTCTTACAGGTTTCAAATGGATTGCTGCAATTGAAGATGAATTCGAAAAGGCTGGAACATACAACTATGTATTCGGTTTGGAAGAATCATATGGTTACAAAGTAGAAAAAGAAGTTATGGATAAAGATGGTGTTTCTGCTGCAGCAATGTGTGCAGAAATGATTCTTTACTGGCGTTCTGAAGGAAAGAGTCTTCTTGAACACCTGGATGAAATGTACAAAGAATTCGGTTACTTTGAAGACCGTGCTATTTCACAGAACTTCCCAGGAGCATCTGGTGGAGAAACTATGAAGGCTATGATGGCTTCTATGCGTAAAGATCCTCCTGCTTCACTTGGTGGAGAAAAAGTTGTACGCGTTCGTGACCTTATGAATGACCCGGACTTACCAAAGAGCAACGTTCTTCAGTTCT
>JAEDFX010000096.1 GCA_016297805.1 Treponema sp.
CAAAATTATTTTGATGTAGGTTCTTTTGATGCTAAAACTTATTTTGCAGAATTGTTAAGGAATATAGCAGAAGGTAAAACTATTCGCATTACAAAAAACGGAAAACCTGTTGCTATTATGCAAAGTCCTCAGAAAGCCGCTAATACAGAAGCATTGAATGCAGTAAGAAGATTGAGGGAGATAAGAGATAATATTGTATCAAAATCTGGTTCTATTACAGTTGATGAAATTAAGCAATTGTGCGATGAAGGAAGAAAATATTGATGAGTGTAGAGTTCCCTTTGTATGTTTTTGATAATTCTTATATAGCATCTGCTTTTCTTTCAATTTATTGTGATGATGAAAATACTGAAGCTTTAGATTTTGTAGATAATCTTGTTTCTCAAAATGGTCAGATTTATGTTCCTCAGTTGTTCTGGTTTGAATTTGGTAATGTATTATTAAATGCGGCCAAGCAAAAAAAGAGTGGCGAGCCTGCAAGAATTAGTCAGGTTCAACTGGTAGAAATAACGCAGCTTGTATCTAAACTGCCGATTTATACAGAGCCTCAGCCAGATTCAGATACAATGCAGCGTATTATGACTTATGCTCAGGAATATAATCTATCCTTTTATGATGCAACTTATCTGGAATTATCCAGACGTTATAATATTCCTCTTAAAACCTATGATATGGAGCTTTTAAAATTGAGTACAGTGTCTAGTTTATAAGAATAAATACGTTATAATACAGTTTATTTTCTATCTAGATAAACCTTGGCCAATTCTTCGTTTTCAAACCCAAGCTTGCCGGTTTTTTTGAAGAATGTATTACAATCCCAAAGCATAGGAACAAAATTATATTTTTCACAGATATCAACAACAGAACTCATCCATAAAGGAGTACCATCTTTCATAGTTCCATCTTTGTTTTTTGAGACACCATATTCTCCAATAATGACTCCATATCCTGCATCAGTAAATTTCTTCATCTGTTCGAAATATCTGTTCATCTGAGAAATTTCCTGTTCTGTTCCCCAGGATTTTTTTACTTTTCCCCAGTTTGCGTCTTCACTTAAAATACAATAAGTGGATGGAGTGTAGTAGTGTACAGAAATAAGAAGTCTGTTAGGAATTTTATCCTCAGGCATTCTGTAGGCAGAAGAATTTGTTTTTGTAATATCTGTGTCATAGCCGGGAATCAAAAGAAAACGGGCATCGTTGTTTCCTCCAGAGCTTCTGACTAAATCTACGAAGCACTGATTTATCTGATTTGTTGCATCATAGCATTCAATTTCTGAAAGAATACCTCTTTTGTTGTTTGAAAAAACGGTAACATCATTCAGGCGGCCTCCCAATTCTTCATTACCACCTTCGAAAATCAATCTTTCGTCATAATCTTTAAAGCGTGCCGCAATCTGTGTCCACATTGATTTATATAGTTTAATGGCTTCTGCCCGAATTGCAGGCTCACTGGAACCGAACATTCCCCACCACTGATTATCCCAATGGTCATTTACTATTACATAAAGTCCGGCATTTAAGGCATAATTTACTACTTGTTCAACGCGATCCAATAAGGCAGGGGCAATTGTATAATCCTTTTGTTCGAATTTCATCATATTTGTCCATGCAACTGGAATTCTTACTGAATTAAATCCTGCCTTTTTATATGCATTCATAATTTCTTGAGTAGTAACTGGTTGTCCCCACTGACGTTCATAATCAGTTGGATTTCTTGAGGTTGATGTGTTCAATCCTCTTGTGGCTTCCAGTGTATTTCCAAGGTTTATGCCGTTCCCCATTTTTTTTGAAAGTTCCAATGCTGTCAAATTTCTATCCATATTTTGTTTTCCTGTTATGATTTTACTGTTTGTAGTTTGTATATCTACCTTTACTGAAAAATCTTCTTTGTAGACTGAATGAAAAGGTGCAGAAAAAGCTGATATTGTCATTGAAAGTAACAAAACTGTAAAAATAGTTTTTTTCATATAAATACCTCTTAATAAGTATAAATCCTTATTTTACATATACAAATAATATTTTTTTATGAAAAAAAAAGATTTCGTGATATAATGACAAAAGGTTTAAAAAATATGGATAAAAAAAAGATTGCTGTATTAGCTTGTGGATGGTCGTTTTATTTTCTGAACGATTTTATTAAGGGAATGAAAAAAGCTGCAGATGCAACAGAAGCAGATATTTACATTTTTAACTGCTATAATTTTGTTGAATTTTCAGGCTTCCCGAATTATACAGGCTTTTCAATCTTCAATCTTATTCATTATGAAGATTTTGATGGGGTTGTAATTCTTTCTGACCTTATAAATAACCCCCGTGTTCTGGAAAAGGAACGTCAGAAGATTCTTCAGGCAGGCATTCCTGCGATTTCCATTAATACGGCGTTGAAGGATATGAGCAATATCCGACTTGATAACTATACACCTTTTTATGAGTTGATTACTCATTTGATTCATGAACATAAAGTAACAAAACTTGCTTATATTTCCGGTAAAGAAACTGCTATTGATATTAATG
This sequence comes from Treponema sp., assembly GCA_016297805.1. Taxonomy (GTDB): domain Bacteria; phylum Spirochaetota; class Spirochaetia; order Treponematales; family Treponemataceae; genus Treponema_D. The sequence continues at coordinate 2,517 of JAEDFX010000096.1, forward strand.
AACGCTACAAAGCCTACCGCGCCGCTTTGCAGGATAACAATATTCAGTTTGATATAGAAAATGTCCATACAATTCTCAGAAGTAACTACAATGAAGCCTACTCTTATTTAAATGACTATTTAAATAACCCTGAAAATATTCCAGAAGCTTTTGTATGTTCAAATGACTTGGTTGCTATGGCTGTAATGAAGGTTGCGGAAGAAAAAAATATAAAGATTCCAGAACAGCTTAAGGTGATTGGTTATGATGATTTACAATATTCCCGTTATGTTACTCCAGGGCTTACAACTGTAAAAAGTAATGCAGAACAGCTGGGAGTAGAAACTGCCAAACGTCTTCTTACTGGACTGAATGTTGTTCAGAATTTGAAGGTAAAAGCTGCACCTGTATACAGATGTTCATGTGGTTGTGATGTAAAGGATAATGGGGATCAAAGATCCTTCGCACTTCACGAAATTTCAAAAGTAAATAATATAGATGGATTTTCTTCTCAGATGGAAGTGCTGGAGGAGGTGTTTACTTCTGCAACTGATGTTTTTACACTTTTGACAAATCTTGATTTGTTCTTCCAGAAATCACATAATTTCGAAGGTTCTGATTTCTGTATTTTCTTAAAATCAGACTGGACTTCTGTTCTTATTAATTCTGCTGAATCTTTACCACAGAATCTTTCTTATGGTACTCAGGTTCAGTCAATTACTTCCATTCAGAACAATGAAAAATATACCCGTGAAATCATTAATACTCGGGATCTTATTCCCGCTAAAATGAAGTCTGATGAAAACAATATTTATCTTTTCATGCCGATTTATAATCACTCTTACGTTCACGGTTATTTTGTTACAAAAAATAATCTTAAGCTGTTGAAAAATAATTACGGTTATACCTGGACCCGTACTTTTGGTAATGCTATTGAACGATTCCGTAAGCAGAATATGTATAAACAGATGAGTCAGCAGTTCCTTCGCCTTTCTACAAGGGATGCACTTTCTGGCATGCTGAACCGTGTCGGTCTTGAAAAACTTGCCAAACCATTTTATTCAGAGAATAAAAAGAATGGCCTTACAACAGTTCTGTTCTTTGTTGATATTAATAAGATGAAGACAATCAACGACCAGTTTGGTCACTTACATGGAGACCTGGCTGTTAAAACAATTTCTGCAGCTGTGCTGGAAGTTATTCCTAAAAACTGGCTGGGAATCCGATATGGTGGTGATGAATTCCTTATTGTTGGAAACAGCAAAAATTACAATGGAGAAGATTACTGCAAAATCATTACAGATAGAATTACTAAAAAAACTTCTGTTATGCAGCTGCCATATAATCTTTCTGCCAGCGTTGGTACTTATTCAGTTCCTCCAACTTCAAATTTGACTTTGGAAGAGGCTGTAGAAAAGGTTGATGAAATCATGTACAAGGTAAAGGAAGAATTCCACGCCAAACTAGGTGACAGACCTGCCAAACATTAATTATAATTGACTCATGACAATCAATTCTAAACAGCTCACTTTTATTTTGGATAATACTCCTGCAAGTCAGAATATTATGCTTGTTGGGAAACATGGTATTGGTAAATCTCGTATTCTTGAAGATTATTTTGCTGGAAAAGGTGCAAAGGTTGTAACACTGTTCTTAGGTCAGATGGCAGATCCTGGAGATTTAATTGGGCTTCCAGAAAAAAATGAAAAAACTGGTAAAACTGATTTTATGCTGCCATACTGGTTTCCAACTGATGGGGAACCTGTTGTTCTTTTCTTAGATGAATTGAATCGTGCCCGTCCGGAAGTTCTCCAGACTATTATGGATTTGACTTTGAACCGTAAGCTGGCAGGAAAAACTTTACCTGAAGGCAGCCGAATCATTTCTGCTGTAAATAATGGTAATGAATATCAGCTTACAGATTTGGACCCTGCTTTAGTTTCTCGCTTTAATATTTATGAATTTGCTCCAAGTGTAGAAGATTGGCTTAAATGGGCGGAAACTTCTGGAATTGATTCACGAATTTTAAACTTTATTTCAGAAAATCCTGAATTTCTTGATTCTGCAGATATTGATACAGATCATGATAATCTTGAAAGAACTCCTGATCGACGTAGTTGGGAACGGGCTTCAAATATTATTAAAAATTTCCCTGAATTGGGGGAACTTCATAAGCCAATTATCACTGGAATTTTGGGAAATCGTACAACATCAATTTTCTTCCGCTTTGTTATGGAACATGATGTGCCTTCTGCCCAGGAAATTCTATGTGGTAATTTTTCTTCTGTAACTGAAAGACTGAAGAAATTAAATGCACCAAATCTTTCACAGGTTAACAGTTCTCTTTTCAGATTTATTGAAAGTAAGCTTGCTGAATTTAATGATGGTGACAAAAAAACTGTAGCAGAGAATCTAGGAAAGTATTATGCGTATTTAGGAGATTCTGGCAATCGTGAACTTCAGTCACATTTTGCCAGCCTGTGCAGAGCAGAATATTTTCCGGAGACCCTGTATTTTATTTCTACAGAAGCCAAGACTCTTTATGAAAATCTTATGCAACTGGTAATGGAGCTATAACAGTTCAAGCTTATGCTGCAGATAGAAAAAACTCTTAAAGAAATTACAAAAAACTGGTTTTTCTCTGATCCATTGCTTTTTTCTGTGGCTTGTACTCATGCATTTGTAGAAAATCCTTATATGAATGTGCCAATGCGTTCAGGCTGCATGCGAATTGAATATTCTCCGGAGCAGCTGACAAAGGCGGATTCTCGTTTACTGGAAGCATATCTTCGATTTGAAATGTACAGAATTCTTCTTCAGCATCCTTATAACAGAAAGCCTTACAATCCTAAGCCTGGAATTCTTCTGGCTGCCAGTGATGTAACTATCTATCAGCTTTTGTTGAAAGATAAAGAAAATTCCTGGATTATAGATGAACTTAAGTTGCCTGGAATTGAATATTTAAAAAATCAGGCCGTGCGCTTTCATACATTGGAACATCCACTTGGAATAAAATGGCATTTAAGTGATGAAGAAAAGTTTTTTCAAAGAAATTTGCAGATTGAACGCGGTACTGGTCATCTTATTTGTGTTGATAAATTAAGCTTTGAAGAATGGTACAGATGGATTTTATTTCTTGTTTCAGAAACTTCGATTGCAGGGGAAAATGCTGGTGCATCTGATGGGGCGGCAAAACTTTCACAGGAAGCGGCAGAGCTTTGGGAGGAAAATGAAGAAGCTCAACAGGAAATAAAAAGCCAGCTGGAAAAAAGTGATATAGACCAGGGATGGGGTGGACTAGGTGGAGAAATGCAGCGGGAACTGAAGGAATCCTGTGATTTCAGTTTTGATTACCGTAGGGCTTTGGCTCATTTCCGTCAGAATGTTGTAAGTGCCAATCGTAAGCTTACAAGAATGCGTCCAAGTCGTCGTTATGGTTTTAAAGCTATGGGCAGCCGCTATGAACGAAAGGCCGACATCCTTATTGCAGTGGATGTAAGTGGTTCTATTACAGATGAAAGCTTTGAACATTTTACCCATGCAATAAAAAACTTCTTTTTTTTGGGAATGATAGAGAAAATCGATTTAATTTTCTTTGATGTAAATCTGAAAAATACAAAGCCTGTAGAATTCAGAAAAAAAATTGAATTGGAACAGATAAAAGGTAGAGGTGGAACCAGTTTTCAGCCGGCTCTGGATTTTTATAAAGAACATTCAGCTGATTACAGTGGCTTGATTATTTTTACAGATGGAGAAGGGGCAATTCCTTCAATTCACGGATGTAATAATATATTATGGATTTTAGACAGCCGTCTTGCCTGGGAAAAATCACGACAATTGATTAATACTTTGTCTGGGAATCAGTCCACCTATTTGCCCTTTTAGAATTATTTTACAGGAGTTTTTATTATGGATTATTTATTTGCATTACAGACAATTCGTGAGTCTGCACCAGAGTTTATCAATTTAATTTTTGTGATTATATCTGAATATTTCATAGTGTTATCCTTTATTGTTCCGGCTGTTATTTATTGGAATATTGATAAATCCGCCGGAGCAACAATTATGATGGGGTACGGTTTGTCCTATGAATTAAATCAGACAATAAAGAATTTTGCCTGTGTGTACAGACCATGGATTTTAGATTCTAGACTTCATATAGATCCACATGGCGTAAAATCTGCTACAGGTTATTCTTTTCCAAGTGGCCATACTACAACAGCGGCTTCTGTTTATGGAGGAATAAGCATCTGGCAAAAAAAACGCACCTGGGTTGTTGTTTTGATGTCTTTTTTGGTTCTTATGACAGCCTTTGCCAGAAACTGGCTGGGGGCACATACTTTAAAAGATGTGCTTTGGGCAGTTCTTTTGGTTGGAATATGGCTTTGTATAATCAATTTTCTGAAATACTGGCTTTTAAAAAATCCTGCAAGAGATACTGTTTTATGTTTTGGCGGAATAGCCATTTCTGTAATCCTTTTGATTGTGGTTTCAGTAAAAAGCTATCCTGTGGATTATGCCGCTGATGGAAGTATTCTTGTGAATCCTTACGATATGCTGACTGACTGTTATTCAGGCTTTGGTAATCTTACAGGTATTTTATTAGGCTGGTGGCTTCAGCGACATTTCCTGAATTTTTCAACTCAGGTATCTGCAAAAGCGAAAATATTTCGTACTGTAACAGGTGCCCTTGTATGCTTGCTGATTTATTTAACCTTTGGAAAAATATTTGCATTTACAGGAGCCCATATTTCTCATCTTATAAAATATTTCACAATATTTTTTTATATTTTATATCTTCATCCTTTGTTTTTTACTAAGGTGATGGAGAAAGGAAATTAAATGTATAACGACGTAGAATCAGATTTTTGGAAAGACATATTTGTACACATGCAGCATAAAAATATGATGCGCATTGGAGCAGAACGTTTGACTTTACAGGATTGTCCAGCTGCCTTTGAACGATTTCAGCTTGCTCATCCAGAAATTCAGCCAGAAATAACAAATTCTTCTGGTTATTGTACATGGGAAATATTTGTTTCCGATACAGTCAAACTCCGGCTTTTTATTCAGAACCAGATAAAAGGTTCGTTTATGCAGCGTAATGGTGGTGATCTGGTAAAAATTGCAGATGCAAAATTTCCTAATAATCCATTCCCGGAAATTGAAGAGTTTCTTTCCAGAAAAAATGATTTGCTGCGTGAACTTCATTCAAGAATTGAAGCTTATGTTCACGAAGAAAAAAAACAAAAGCTTATAGGAGAGTTTATAAAAGCTCATCTTATAAAAAAATTTGGATCACAAAATGAAATAATCTGGAGTTTTGAGATTTGTGGAAGTGATTTTAGATTAACTTTGAAAAAGGGTACAGAAGAAAAAATCATCCTTCTTTCTTGTGATAATTACATAAATCAAATAGCTTCTTTGTAATTTAATCAATGTTTTCCCAATCTCTTTATATTGCAATAATATGCAGAAAGTTGTATATTTTCTGTATATTTATGCAAAAATGAGCCATAAGGAGGCAAATATGGCAAAAGATAAAGTTGTTTTGGCTTATTCAGGTGGTCTTGATACTACAGTTATCATTCCATGGCTTCAGGAAAACTACAATTATGATGTAATCGCAGTTTGTATCGACGTAGGACAGGGTGATGATTGGGAAGCAATCAAAGCACGTGCTCTTAAGACAGGTGCTGCCGCTTGTTACGTTGTTGATGCAAAACAGGAATATATTGAAGAATATATTTGGCCTGCTGTAAAAGCTAACTGTGTTTATGAAGATGAATATCTTTTGGGAACTTCAACAGCTCGTCCTTTAATCGCTAAGATTTTGGTTGAATATGCTCGCCAGGAAGGTGCTGTTGCTATCTGTCACGGTGCTACAGGTAAAGGTAACGATCAGGTTCGTTTTGAATTTGGTATTAAAGCATTTGCTCCAGATTTACAGGTAATTGCTGCATGGCGTGATGATAAATGGAATATGGACAGCCGTGAAGCTGAAATTAAATTCCTTGAAGATCGTGGACTTGAAGTTCCTTC
>JAEDFX010000016.1 GCA_016297805.1 Treponema sp.
TTTTTGTACCAGATGAAGTCATGTAATAATCTACAGTCTTATTATTACTAAATTTGATTGTAGTAATAACTAATCCCATATTTCCAGTATCTGCTTCCCATGTTGTACCGGCAAATGGATCTTCTGCATTATTCGATGTATTTGCAGTTTCTTCTGTAGTAGTTTCTGTTGTATTAGTATCGTTTGTGTCATTTGAATTACTATCAGATGAACTAGGATTACTACATGCAATAAAAGACAATGTAAGCATTACCGAAGCAATTATTGCTACAACCTTGATTAATTTTTTCATAAAACACTCCTTAGATTTATTTGAAAATTCACAGAAACTAACTTTCAACGAAAGTTTTATAATTTATAAATGTCTGTTTAATTTTCAATACCTAAATCTTAATAAGAGTAATTATACTACATATATAAGGGTAATTCAATTACTCTTTTTTGTTTTAATAGTAATGTCATTCAATTTTGATAAAGCTTTATTTAATTGAAAATGATTCTATGAAATTAAATGAAATACAAAACAGACTTGGTGAAAATATAAAGCAGATTAGGAAAGCAAAAAAATTAACTCAGTTCCAGCTTGCCGAGAAAGCTAATGTTTCTGAGGATACAATAAAAAGTCTGGAACAAGGACGAACCTGGTGTTCAGATAATACTCTCTCCCAAATCACAGAAGCCCTGGAAATTGATGTAGTAAAACTATTTATGCCTGTTGGAGATTCATTTAAGAAAAATAAAGAGAAATCAGCGCAACTAAAAACAGCTATTGCAGCTGATGTTAGAAATTATGTAAATGAAATATTAAGAGAATTTGAATAAGTTATAAAATCCAACTAGCACAAGTAAATCTTCATTAGCCCGAAATTCGAGTTTTTTGAAAATTATACATAAAATTCGAAATTCGAACTATTTAATTGCTTTTTTTTTATTGAGAGATTTATTTTTTTATAATAAACTTTCAAATATGCAGAATGAAATGTTGGATTTAATAAAGAAAGAAAAGTCGCATAAAACAGAAACCTCTGAAAAATCAAAAAAGAATACTTGGCTTGTCTTTACAATTGGCAAAAAACTTTATGCCCTTCCTGCTGGAAATGTAAAGGAAATTTTGCGTGATACAGAAATTTTCCCTCTTCCTTTTGCCCCAGATTACCTTAATGGTGTTGTAAACCGTTATGGAGATCCTTATGCTGTAATAGACCCGGCCATACTAATTAATGAACCAGCACAGACTTCACTTCTTTTTATTGTAATTAATGATGAAAGTCATTCCTGCTTTAGAATTACAGATGTAAAAGATTTTTACACTACCGATGAAAAGAATCTTGTTCATTTTGCCCAGGCAGATTTGACAGACTTTTTTGAAGGTACAATCAACATTAATGGAGAAGAAGCACTTGTTTTAAAAACTCAGGTATTTCTTGACCAGCTAGGAAACGATATTGCATCCTGATGAGAATTTTATAAGCATTGTATACACAAATATAGATTTTCTTATTCCCAAAAAAGATGTTCTGACAGCCCTTTCCTGTGTAAAAGCAGACTTTATTGTAGATGAAACAGGGACAAAAAAAATAAAAATAGATTCCCAGTTACTTTCATATATAAATTTTGACCGCTATGCAGAATTTCTTAATCAGCCTTTAAAAACAGTCAGCATAAAAAATTGCATTATTATAAATTCAACATCACTTATTTCAGGTGAAGACAAAATTGCACTTATTACAAGTGGTGAATGCAGAGTTAAACAGATAAAATTTAATGAGTTTTCTTTATTTTCAAATTTTTATGGAACTCATTTTAATAAAAAAGGCATTTTAGCCTGTAAGTTCAATTCAGATAAAACAATCAGTTATCTGATTGAAACAGAAACTTTCTTGCAGAAATATCTGGAGCAAAAAAAATGATGCGTGTGTTAATTGGAGATAGTTCCGCAGTCAGCCGTTCTGTTCAAAAAGAAATTTTAAAACAGACAAATCGTTATGAATTTTGTGCCGATGCAGTAACAGAAAAAGAATTTCTTACAAAATTAAAGAATTTAAAACCTGATGTAATTGTACTGGATTCAGCACTTTTTACAGGTAAGCGAATAGAATCTATTTTTTCAATCATAAAAGAAAGTAAAACTCCAGCTCTGATTTATGTACCTGCAGAATGTATAAATTATGCCACTCCATCAGGCATTTACACCATGACAAAACCTTCTTTTATTGATTCTTCTGAAGAAAAACTTAAGAATTATGCTATTTTCTTTGACCAGACTATGCGCAAGGCCGAAAGAGAAATAATGTTCGGTAACATGCACAATACAAAATCTTCAACCGAAAATGAAAATCTTGTAATAGAAACTGGAAAGAAATACGCAGCCGTTTGTGTGGGAGTTTCTACAGGTGGCCCCGGAACCTTACTGGAACTTTTAAAATCTATTGGTCCAAATTTTCCATTGCCAATTTTTATTACCCAGCATATTGATTCTTTTTTTGATAAAAATCTTATTTTCTGGTTGAACACTAATTCACCACTTCCAGTTCATCTGGCCATAGATAATCTTGAACCGGAAGCAGGACATGTATATTTTGCTCCATCTGATTATCATCTTACTTTTACAAAAAAAGATTTATCTAATTATGTGCTTACTTTAAATCACGATGAGCCTGTAAATTTTTTACGCCCGTCAGTAGATAAGATGTTTGAAAGTGCGGCTCAAGTTTTTGGTGACAAATGTATTGGAGTTTTACTTACAGGAATGGGAAATGACGGAGCAAAAGGATGCTGCCTCTTAAAAGAAAAAGGCAGCTATACAATTACTCAAGATGAAAAATCCTGTGTTATTTACGGAATGCCAAAAGCAGCTTACGAAGCTGGTGGTTCCATAGAAGTTCTGCCATTAAATAAAATTGCAGAAAGATTAAAACAGTTATGTGAGAAAAAACAATGACAGAATCGGCCTTACAATCTGTAATTCAAAAAATCTATGATTTCTCAGGCTTAAAAATAGCATCACCTCAGATTGAAGGCTTAAAGAATTTAATAAGAGAACTGTCGTCAAAACAAGGCATATCTCCAGAAGAATATTGCAATTGTATAAATTCCAGTCATCCAGATTTTCCCTTGATTATTAACCAGGTAACAGTAAATGAGACTTACTTTTTTAGGGAAGAAAAACAGTTTGACATTTTAAAGAATAATATATTTCCAAAATTTGCAGGAAAGAAAATGAACATCTGGTGCGGAGCCTGTTCAACAGGTGAAGAACCTATCTCGTTACTGGCAATGGCACTTTCCTGCAATGTGGACGTTACTGTTTTTGCTTCAGATATTGATGATAATGCCCTTAATAAAATAAAAGACGGTATTTACTCAAAATTTTCTTTCCGAACAGATGGAAGCAAATATCATGAACTTTTAAGGCCTTATTACACTGAAAATAATGATAAATATGTTTTCAAAAAAGATTTTATTGCACGAATAAACCTGTACAAATATAACCTTACTGAAGAAACCCGTTTTCCATTTTCAGAATCACTGGATTTGATTTTTCTTAGAAATGTGTTCATTTATTTTAACCAGGATATTCGCAAAAAAATTTCTAAAAATATATCCTATAAATTAAATGATGGAGGTGCTCTTTTTTATTCCATGAATGAAATAGGCAGCCTTGATGACAGGATTATTCCATCTTCCCTTTATAAAACAAACATTGGTTCTGTTTATTACTTTCTAAAAGGAACAAAAACTGAAAAGGATAAAAAAATTTTACATCAGGAAAAACAAAAAAATCTTGATGAACTTTTTGACAAAATAAAAAAGCTGAATTCACTTACAAAAACTGCAGAACAAAAAATACCAGAAAAAAAAGCTGAACAAAAATCAGAAATAATCAATGAACCTGATATGCAGGAATATTTTGAAAAAGTCTGTCACGAAATAAATTCAAGCAATTTTGAAAATGCAAGAAAACTTACACAAAACATAACTTCTGCAAAAAATAAGGTCTTTTTTTATTTTCTTCAAGGCTACACAGAATATTATGCCGATAATAAAGAAAATGCGGAAAAACTTTTTTCTACAGCCGAATTACTGAAGAAAGATTTTTGGCCTGCTTACTTTTATCATGGACTTGTTTTAAAAGATATTGGAAAAAAAGAAAAATCAAATTTCTGTTTTGAAAAATGTACTGCGCTTTTAGATTCTTTTGGTGCAAATAATCCTTATAATTTTATACTGGATTCATTTAGCCCTTCTTACATCTATTCGCTGTGCAGAACAATGATACAGTCATAAGGATATAAAATGGAGATAGATAAGAGAGTTTTTGTTCAGGATTATGTTACCGAAGCTAGAGAAAATTTAGATACTCTTGATGATCTTGCAATTCAGATTATAAATGATAATCGTAATTCTGATTATCTAAAGGAAGTTTTACGCATTCTCCACACATTAAAAGGTTCTTCCAGAATGCTGGAATTTTTTCAAATTGAAAAACTTCTAAATACAACAGAAACTTTATTTAAAAACATTCAAAGCAATCAGGTAGAAATTTCCATTTCTATAGCTCAGCTTTTAATGAGCATCTGTTCTGCTATCCGTACATCAGTAGACAAAATTTCAAAAGAAGTTGATTACACCATAGAAAATTACGATTTTATCATTCTTAATATAAATAAAGCCATTGAAGGGGAACCATTTTCCGTTAACTTAAATATAAATAAAACTGAGAATTCTGATATAGAAGAAAACATAAAAGAAGTTCAGAACATTAATGATTCTAAAACTATAAAAGTTCAAATTTCTCAAATTGATACAATTTTACAGTCTCTGGACAAATTGATTATGCGACAGATAAAACTGAAAACTGAAATCAGTGCTTTGGGAAATCAGGCAAAAGGAGAGAATTACAAAAATCTGGCTGAACTTTCAGAAAACATGGATGTTCTTGAAAGGCAAAGTGTTGAAATACAGAAGCAGATTATTACCTTAAGAATGCTTCCCTTTGACATGATTCTGCAGCCAATAAAAGTTTCAATTGTTCAGGAAGCAATAAAATGCGGAAAAAATGTTGATTTTGATATTCCCCACTCAGAAATTACAATTGATAAAGCCATACTTGAAAAACTTCCTCCTATTTTGATTCACCTGGCAAGAAATTCTCTAGACCATGGAATAGAAAGCATTGAAGAACGCATAAAAAAAGGAAAAAGTGAACAAGGACACCTTTCCATAAAAGTCAGTCAGGTCTCAAACAGAATTTTTGTTTCCATATCTGATGATGGGCGTGGAATTGATTATGAAAAAATCCGTTCTAAAGCCGTAAAACTTTATCCAGAAAGAGAAAATGAAATTACTCTTATGGATGAAACAAACCTTTTGCAGTTTATTTTCGCGTCAGGATTTTCTACAAAAGATGAACAGACTGAACTTTCTGGAAGAGGAATTGGCCTGGATGTTGTTCGTTCTGAAATAGAAAAATTAAAAGGAAAAATCAGCATTGAAACAGAAAAAGATAAAGGTACAACTTTTGAACTTTCACTGCCTTCATCACTAGCTACACAAGATGGGCTTTTAGTAAAAATGGGCAGCAATTCCTACCTCATTTTAAGTCACTACATAAAAGAAATTGTTACTGTTCAGAAAACTCAATTTTTGCAGCTTCAGCATGGTCCTGTAATTAATGTTCATAACCAGCTGATTCCTGTTTATGATTTTGATTCAATTACTGGCAAAATTACTCAGAATTCAGAATCGCTAAAAGAAGAAACTCCTGTTGTTGTTATTGAATACTTAAATAAAAAAATTGGAATTAAGACTGATGAAATTCTTCATTACAGTACTGTTGTTATAAAACCATTACCTCCGATTTTAAAGAATTTTGAAGCTCTTCAGGGCGTTATTTTTGATGATAATTACAAAATAATTCCTGTTTTGAATATTCCTGATGCAATGCGCCGTTTTAAATCAATCAATATTTACGATGTAAAAAATCTTGAAGTTCAGAAAAAACGTAAGGTTTATTCTATCCTCGTTGTTGATGATTCCCATACAACCCGTCATATTGAACAGATAATTCTTGAAGCCGAAAACTACAAAGTTTCCACAGCCTGCGATGGAATTGATGCCCTGGAAAAAATGAAACAAAACCATTTTGATCTTGTAATTACAGATGTAAAAATGCCTAGAATGGACGGTTTTGTACTCATTCACAACATGCGTCATACAGAAAATCTTAAAAATATTCCTGTGATTGTAATTTCATCTGTTTTTGAATCTGATACAAAAGAAAAAGTTTCCTCATTAGGAGCTCAAGGCTACATTGTAAAGTCTGATTTTGAACGAGAAAACTTAGTTGAAAAAGTAAGGGAGCTTTTGAATGACAGATAAAAGTAAAAAAACAATTCTCATTGCAGAAAGTTCAGCTACATTAGGAAAACTCATTCAAAAAACTCTTGAAGAAAATGGATTTTCAACAATTCTTTGTCAGGACGGTTTTGAAGCCCTAAAAACGGCAATCAACAAAAAACCAGACTGTCTTATTGCAAATAAAATTCTTTCAACTATTGATGGTATTCAAATATGTTCTGTACTTAAACAAGGGTATGAACTTACAGATATTTCCTGCATTTTATTTTCCCCAGAAGAAAACTCTTCTGATTTTTGGACAGATATTTCATTAGCAGATAAAGTTATTAGTCTTTCACCAGACAATTTAGGTGATATTGTAATCGCCGTTTCTGAACTTTTAAATGAGGAACGAGTTTTGCTTTCAACTTTTAAGGATTCAGATTTTAATGACTTTGATGAAGATACACTTTCTTTGTGTGCAATAAAAGCAATGGAAAAAAGCGGTTTTTATTCGAATATCTTAAAAAAAATACTTGATATTACTCAATACATTGAAGACCTTGATGAACTTATAGAACATATTTTCCAGCTTCTATATGAAATTTCCCTTTTTGATGCAGCTACTATAATTTTAAAAGATACACCTCATTATTTATATTCAACAGGCACTGAATATCTGAACGAAAATTCTACAAAAACTTTCTTAAACATATGTAAGGCTGATTATGAAACCCAGGTAAATAGTTCCAGTTCAATTGATTATGAAATTAATTTTATAAAAGGCCTGAATTTTCCATCAGAAAATCTTAAAAATTATTCCTCTTATGTTATGTTCCCTATTGGCAACAATGAAATAATCGGAACAATTCATCTGGCCTCTTCTAAAAAGAAATATTTTAACTATAAAATACAGTCTTCCATACAACTTTTGACATTCTCATTAAATCATATTATTGCAGAAGCTGTTAAGAGAAAAAAACTAGCACTTTCGGAAAGTAAACTCCGCTCTACATTTTCGAAATTTGTACCAGAAGAAATTATTGAAGATCTTCTTTCCCAGGAAAACACAACTAATGAACAGTCAAATAATGAAAAACGTAAAGTTGCCGTATTAATCTGTGATATCAGAAACTTTACCTCCATCAGCGAAATTAATCAGCCTGAAAATGTCGTAGGATTTTTGAACGGCTACTTCAGTCTAATGGTTGACATTATCAAAAAACACGGTGGATCAATTGATAAGTTCATTGGAGATGCAATTATGGCCTTATTTGGAGCTCCTATCAGTTATGTTGATAATGCACAAAGAGCTGTAGAGGCAGCAATGGAAATGGTAAAAAATCTTGAAGTAGTTAATACCTCTATTTTGAACTTTCCAGATGGAATGAATTTTGACATAGGAATTGGAATCCACTATGGCGAAGTTATTGTAGGCAACATTGGAAGTAAAGAAAAAACTAATTACACAGTAATTGGTGATTCTGTGAATCTTACATCCCGTCTGGAAGGACTTACAAAACAGTACGGTGCCAGAATCATGATTTCTCAGGATACAAAAGATGAACTTAATGAAAAAATCTATACTCACCTTCTGGATAAAGTAAGGGTAAAAGGAAAGCAAAAAGGTGTTCAGATTTATAGAGTAGATGAAAAACCTTTACCTTCTGATTTTTCAGATAACTACCAAAAGGGACTTAATCTTTATATGAATGGAGCCTGGACTCTGGCACTTTCGTATTTTGATAAAGCATTGGAAATTCTGCCGGCTGATAAAGCTGCAAAATTAATGAAGCAAAGATGTGAAGAGTTTATAGAAACCCCTCCAGAAGATTGGAATGGGGCTGTTGCTCTGACAAGTAAATAAAACGTAAAAAGTAAGGAGTAAAGTTTTATGAATCTGAAAGAAAAGTTCAAAAAACGTGGACAAGAATCAGAAAGTACAAAAAACAGATTGTCTTTAGAAAAGGAGATTTACAATGCAGGTTCCATTCCAAATGTTGTTACTGCAATTGTAACTGTAATCTACATCATTATTTCTACAACTGTTCAGTCAGATAATATCGTGAATTTCATTGTAACTGCAATTTTTACATGCCTTATTCTACAGGGGCTGGTAGCTCCAATTACAAACAAATTAATAACTCAAAATCTATCTGATGATCTGGACTCTTTTTATAATTATGAGACTGATACAAAAGAACGGACAAAACTTCTAAAACAACTAATGGCATGTCCTGCAAAAATTGGACTTGAAGTATTTCTTGTATTCTTAATTGGGGGTTCTATCTGGATGGCATTTTGCAATGCTACATTCAAATTCAGAATAGAAACATTGATTATGATTGGAGCAGCTATTTTTATGGGAGCATATACAGGTGCAGTTCTTGGAATTATAAAGACACAAAAAATCTGTTCAGCACATGCAGCCAGAGTTGTAAAAAAAGGTGTACTTAAAAAAGAAGTTGAAGAAAAACATTGTTTTGGAACCAGCTCTACTGTACTGACTGTACTTCATATTTTTGCACCAATCTTACTTGTAAATTTGTTTTTTATGATTTTTTGCTGGAGATGTAATAAATTCTACTTTGCGGCAAGAGAAACTTCAATAAGACTGTGCATTACAGCAGTAATAAACATAGTCTATTATCTTGTTTTTTCAAGCATCATTTTTAAAAGAATGATGCATTCTGTTAATCTCATGAAGTCAATTCTTGAAAATATGGACAGAAATAATTTCCAGGAAGTACAATCAACACCAACTGATTTATCAAACGAATTTATGTATAACGTTTATCTTATTAATTCTATAATTGATTTGCTTCAATCAATTCTTAGTAGAAGTTCTGAAATCAGTATGGAAGTTGTTGAATCAAGTAATGAACTGTCTGTAATCTCAAAGGAAACTGCAGTTACATCCTTAGAACAATCCTCTGGGATAAAAGAACTCTTAACTGCCATGGAAGAATCCGATGCACTTTCAAAAAATATTGCAGAAAAAATCAGTGAAGTTTCTATTGTTGCAAAACGAACAACAGAAGCAATTAATGACGGTTTTGACATTCTTAAGTTGAACATGCAGAAACTTGATGAAATTAAACAGGCAAATGAAATTACAGTTGAAGGTATAAGAGCTTTAAGTGATAAAATTTCAGGCATTTCAGATATTGCAGGCATAATTAACTCCATAGCTGATCAGACAAACATTATTGCATTTAATGCTGAACTGGAAGCAAGCAGTGCCGGTGATTCAGGCGATAATTTCCGCCTGGTTTCAAATGAAATCAGACGTCTCACTAACAATACAATTCAGTCTACAAATGAAATCCGCAACAGAATAATAGAAATTCAACATTCTTCTGAAAATTTACTTGCAGCATCTCAGTCAGGCAGTAAAAAAATTGTAGCTGGAAATCAGATTATTAATGAACTACATGACAGTTTTGAAGATTTAAGACTTTCTTCACAGACTACCGATACAGCATCTGAAGAAATTAAAAATATCATAGACCAGCAGACATCTTCTTTTGAACAGATTGTTATTACTTTAAGACAGATTTCTGAAGCTTCCGAAAATTTCTCTGTTTCTACTCAGAATATCAGCCAGTCTGCAGAAAATTTATGTAATATTTCAAATCAATTAAAAAAACTTCAGCCTGCAAAAACTGAAGAAGTAAAAGCATAAGGAGTGTAAGATAAAACCGCTAAAATAGTGCGGCTTTATCTTACCTAAAGTTTGCGTTGCAAACTTATTATTGAACTGCTGTTCCTCATTACATTACGGAACAGCATAAAAAGTCAATCGATTGTTGAAACAATCTTCTTGACTTTTTATGGGAGATTAATATGAAAAATAACAACGAAGATTTTACTTCAAGAATTTATAAGGCAAGTATCCTTCCTGACTGTTTAAGTGGTGTTGTCTTACTCCTCTATTCAGTATTTATTGCAAACATTAAATTCAGTTCTCATTTTATTTTTATATTTGCTGTCATAGGTTTAATTTGTATAGCACAGTTCTGTGCTGCGCCTATTACAAATATCTTTATCTGTAACAAATGCAATAAGTTGATTAAAAAATGGAACAATTCCGGATTAGATTTACAGGAAAGAACTTCCCTATTTAAATCTCTTCATGCAATTCCAAAATTCAAACAGATAGAATGTTTCATTTACTTTTTCTTCTGTTCTATCATCCTCTTTTCTTATTACTACTTTATAATGAATATGAATTTATACATCTGCTCCGCAAGTATATTAGCATGCTTTCTAGGTTCCTATGTTTCTGGATTGCTGGCAATTTCATATTCAAGAAGAATTTGCACAGAATATGAAAGTAAGCTTGTTGAAGAAGGAATTGATTCAAATATTTTAAAATCTAAAAAATTCTTCGGTATTTCTTATGATAAAACATTTGTAGAATTCTGTATCATTCCTGTAGTATGGAGTTTTATTCTTTTTGTCTACATATTTTTTGTTTATTACTACAATAATGAAATTTCTGAAGTTGGATTTACAAAAGCAATAAATCAGATTGGAATTACAAAAATTCAACTTCCAAGAATAGGACTTGTACTTGCAACAAACACAGTAGTAAGTATTGTTTCTGTTTATTCTTTTTTAAAGAGCATTCTTGTTTCTTCACAAAAACTTCAAAACTCACTTACTCATATCATTAAAAATGATATATTCACAGTAGACCTTACACCAACTGATTTTGACAATGAAGTTTCTTACAATATCCACCTTGTAAACAGAGTTGTACTTTTATTCCGTGAAGTTTTAGATGAAATTGGAAGCATTGGAAAAACAATGATAGAACCAATCAATATGCTTTCAGAAATTTCCCAGACAACTGCTTCAACTTCTCTGGAACAATCTACTGGTGTAAAAGAAATTCTGGCAACCATGGAAGATACAGATTCCCAGACCCGTGGAATTGTAGATAAAATCGGTGACGTTACTGATGTAGCAGAAGGGACAGCAAGAAATGTTGAAACAGGATTTTCTGCTTTACAATCCAATCTTGATCAGATGAATGATATCACCCAGGCAAATATTTCTACTATTCAGGGAATAAGGGAACTAGGTGAAAAAATTGGAAGTATCTGGGAAATTGTAAAAATCATTAACGATATTGCTGATCAGACACGAATAATCGCTTTTAATGCAGAACTGGAAGCCAGCAGTGCAGGCGAATCTGGAAAGAATTTCCATATTGTTGCAAATGAAGTCCGCCGCCTGGCAGCTGGAATTACAAATTCCGTAGAACAGATTAAAGACAGAATTACAGAAATTCAACATTCTTCTGATAATCTGATTATCACTTCGGAAAGCGGTACAGAAAAAATCCGTGAAGGTCTGGAACTTTCAGAAAAACTTAAGGAAAAATTCTCTGATATTCAGAAATCTTCTGAAATTACAGTTGAATCTGCGTTACAGATTAAAGACATTATTTACCAGCAGTCAGCTGCATTTGATCAGATTGTTGCTACTGTACGCCAAATTTCTGCAGGTATTGAGAACTTCTCAACATCAACAAATACTGTAAATGATACCGCAAAAAAATTACAGAATGCTGCAAACAATCTGGAAAACTTACATACAACACTGGTATTAAACAATTAATTGGTATATAAGCCATCCATTTCAGAAATTTCACAGAATATTATTATTGATTTTCTGCTAGAACTTTAGGAGAAAAAAAAGCCCGCAAACAAGAAAAAACTCTTGCCTTGCGGGCTTATTAATATTTATCAAAAATTATACTTTGAACTGGTCTACCTGTTCGCCAATTTCAGAAATTGACTGTTCGATATTTCCTGAGATTTCAGTAAGAGCTGCACCTGTAGAATTAATCTTATCAGCACCCACAGCCATTTCTTCCATACTTGTTTTCATTGCAATAGTTGCATCCTGTAACATTGTAACTTCTGCAAGAATAGATTTATTTCCTTCTGCCATTTCTCTAGAGGCAGCACGAACTTCTGATGTACTGTTATTCATTTCGCTTAACGCAGAGTTAATCTGCATAGATCCCTGCTGCTGTTCAAGCATTGCACCACGAATCTGACGAACCAGTTCATCTGTACTTTGAATTCGATTAGATACATCTTCAAAGGCTGTACTAGACTGAGCAGAAGCCCCTACTACTGTATCAATTGATTCGATAATACTCTTAAGCTGATTACCAATTGTCATAGACTGTTCTGTAGAAGTTTCTGAAAGCTTACGAATTTCATCAGCAACTACAGAGAAACCTTTACCTGCATCCCCGGCGTGAGCGGCTTCGATTGCGGCATTCATAGCAAGAAGGTTTGTCTGTTCTGCAATATCTGCAATTGCCTGGTTAGCCTGTTGCAATGTATCACTCTGAATACGAATATTTTCAATCTTTTCGTTTACTTCAAGTTGAAGTTTTGAACCATTCTGTGCACTTGAAATCAACTGTTCAAAAGAAGTAGCCATCTTATCTACAGAATTATTTACAGCCTGAATGTTACCAATCATCTGTTCTACGGCTACAGAAGCCTGTGAAACTCCCTGACTCTGATTTTCAATCATCTTTTCAAGAGCTTCAATATTAGATGCAATTTCGTTTACCGCGCCGGCTGTCTGTTCTACACTGCGAGTCTGTCCATTAATCTGATTATGAACAGATTCAATATTTGCAATAATCTGTGTAATAGATGCACTGGTATCCTGTGTACTGTCTCTCAAAATATCACCGGCCTGTATAAGCTTATCTTTAGAATTCTTGATATCTGAAACTATAGCCTGAAGTTTCTCTGAGAAGGCGTTGAAACCATCTACAACTTCACCAATTTCATCAGCAGAAGCAGTTGGAATACGTTTTGTTAAATCTGCATTTCCTGAAGAAATTTCTACAATAGAATCTTTTACACTCTTCAAAGGACGAATCAAAGCTCTAACAAGAATAATACTTACCAGACTAGCAATCACAATGATAAGTAATGTAAGAACAATACTGATGATTCTTAATTTAATTAAATCGGCAAAGTAGAAAGCGGCCACTGTTACTGAAAAGACAGACCAATCTGTACCTGGAACTGGCTGATAAGCAGCAATCATGTCCATTCCGACTGAGTCATCATGGAAGATTTCCTGTCCTGTAAGACCTGCAAATACATGTCCCAAAACAATTCCAATACCTACAGTTGTATCAAGTTCATCTTTATTTTCCTTATCAGTAGCCGAGCCTGTATCTACATTTTCATTTGCATTTGCAATTGTCTGAGCTGTTACACGGTTGATGATAGATGGATGCATTCCAGCTCCTACATCAATTTCTTTAATAACATCTTCAAAGGCATTTCCATTTACAATAAGAACGATTGCACCACCAAAATTATTATTAAAATCATAAACAGGAACAGCGAAATACTGCATAACCTTATTTACAACAGCACTAAATGAAGGATCTGAAACATATTCTTTTCCAGATTTTGGAATCTTAAAATAAGCTCTATCTGCTAAGTTAAGCTTTCTACCATCAGCAGTTATCGCATTTCCATCTTTATCATAGAATGCAAGGTTTTCATAATCACCTTTTAAATCTTTCAAGATATGTGTAAGCATTGTCTGCTTTTCTTCCAGTGAAATATCTGGATCTCTAAGCATATCAACCTTTGAAAGAACTCGAATCTTTTCCAATTCTCTCTGATTTACCATTTCAACTTGATGGCATACATTATCTGATACCTCAGCTAATTTCTGATAAACATTGGTGGTAAGACTTTCTGAGAACTTATTATATGCAACAACACTTAAAACTACTGTTGATGAAATAACAAGACCAAGAACCATGACAAGTAACTTTGCCTGCAATGAAAATTTTACAGTTCCTTTTCTACTCATAATTTGACCCCTATTCTTAAGTGCAAGAATTAATCGTTTTACTATTATAACACATTTTAGTTTTTATGATAGAAAAAACATAAAAAAAGGCTACTTCTTCATAAGAAAAAGCAGCCTTGCATTCTACTCGTCTAAAGTAATTCCGTTCCCTGTATACCGGCGTGGCCTTTCGTTTCTGCTTTATCGTCAATTCACGCAGCCACGCCTTCAGTTTTACTTTGTAAAACTGAGAACATTCATACTAATTACTTTTTGTATACAATTCATTCTACTCGTCTAAAGAGATTCTATTTCCTGTATACAAAAAGTAATATCTTCCCTGAGCGGCAATCAGTTCATCGTGAGTTCCACGTTCTATGATTTTACCATGTTCAAGAACTATAATCTCGTCGGCATTGCGGACAGTTGAAAGACGATGGGCAATAACAAAACTTGTTCTTCCGCTCATCAAACTATCCATACCTTTTTCAATCAATGCTTCTGTTCGTGTATCAATAGAAGAAGTTGCTTCATCCAAAATCAATACAGGAGGATTTGCAACTGCGGCACGGGCAATTGCAAGAAGCTGACGCTGACCCTGACTAAGGCTTGCACCATCTCCAGTAATGACTGTATCGTAACCATTTTCCAGATGCTGAATAAAGTGATCTGCATTGGCAAGTTTTGCCGCTTCATAAACCTGCTGGTCAGAAGCATCAAGATTACCATAACGGATATTTTCTCGGATTGTACCAGTAAACAAATGAGTATTCTGCTGAACCATTCCCAAAGATTTTCTTAAGGCATCCTTTGAAATCTTATTCAATGGGAATCCATCATAAGTGATTGTTCCGTTTCCTTCTTTTACATCATAAAAACGAGTAAGAAGATTTATAGTTGTTGTTTTACCGGAACCTGTTGAACCTACAAGCGCAATCTTCATACCAGGCTTTGCGTGAATACAAATGTCATTAAGAACTGTTTTTTCTTCTTTATAACCAAAGGTTACATGATCAAAAATCACTTCACCCTTTAACTGACTTAATGAACCATCTGATGGATTTTTCCATGCCCATTCACCAGTTTTAGCAAAAGACTGAACAAGTTTTTCATTTCCAGCAGAATCTTTTGCTTCGTAGGCATTAACAAGAGTTACTTGACCTTCATCAACTTCCGGTTCTTCATCAATAATTGCAAAAATACGTTCAGCACCAGCAAGAGCATTCAAAACTGAGTTAGCCTGCTGACTCATATTAGAGATTGGCTGGCTGAAAGAACGAGTGTACTGAAGGAAAGCAGCGATTGTACCAATATCAAGCATACCAGTAAACCAGTTCAACTTGAAACTTCCCTGACCTAAAATCATAACAAGAGCACCTATAATAGCAACAATTGCATACTGGGCATGACTTGTATTATTTGTTACAGGTCCCATAACACCACCGTATGTCATGGCAGCAGTTCCAGCTTTTCTGAGATTTTCATTCAAAACAGCAAAACGTTCCTGAGCTTTTGGTTCGTAGTTAAATACTTTGATTACCTTCTGACCTTCAATCATTTCTTCAATAAAGCCGTTCATCTCACCAACACTTTTCTGATTCTGGCGGAAAGCATTTACTGACTTCATACCAATAACTTTGATTACCTGGAAAATAAGGAACATTGTTACAAGCATAACAAGAGTCAACATTGGGCTCAGGACAATCATCATAACAAGTACAGAAACAACTGATATAATAGAAGATAGTAACTGAGGAACTGTCTGACTCATCATTTCGCGGAGAGTATCTGTATCGTTTGTAAAGCGAGACATTAATTCTCCATGAGTATGGGCATCGTAATATTTAATTGGAAGCTTTTCCAGTTTTGTAAACAAATCTGTACGAATCTTAAACAGAAGACTTGTAGAAATCTTAAGCATGATTCTTGAGTTACAGTACGAAGCCACAATACCCATCAGAAACAGACACAAAACTTTTAAAAGAAGCCCTGCAAAACCTGCAAAATCAGGATTTGTCTGGCCTATCATTGGAATAATATAATCATTTAAAGCTGGCTTAATAAGATAACTACCAATAACACTAGCCCCGGAAGAAACAAGTACACAAAGCACTACAATAATCCAAAGTGGCTTATACTGGCCCATATAATTAAGCAATCTTGCTATTGTTTTTTTAGCATCTTTAGGTTTTCCAAAACCTCGTCTAGAACCTGGACCTGGCATTATTCACCCCCTTCCAAATCAGCATCACCTGAGCCCTGCTGCTGGCTTTCAAATACTTCGCGATAAATCTTATTAGATTCAAGCAACTGATCGTGAGTTCCGCATCCGCTGATTTTTCCTTCATCAAGAACAAAAATAACATCAGCTTCTTTTACAGAAGAAATTCTCTGGGCAATAATGATTTTTGTTGTATCTGGAGCAAGCTCCTTCAAGGACTTGCGTATTCTTCCTTCTGTTGCAGTATCTACAGCAGAAGTACTATCATCCAGAATCAAAATCTTAGGATTTTTAAGAAGTGCTCTGGCAATACACAAGCGCTGCTTTTGTCCGCCGGAAACATTTACACCACCCTGTCCAAGGTCTGTTTCATAACCATCTGGGAAAGACTGAACAAAAGAATCAGCATCTGCAGCTTTACAGGCTTCGATAATCTGTTCATCTGTGGCATTTTCATTACCCCAGCGAAGATTATCTTTGATTGTTCCACTGAACAGAACGTTTTTCTGCAAAACCATAGCTACTGAATCACGGAGAACTGTCATATCATAATCACGGACATTAATTCCACCAACCTTTACAGTTCCACTTAAAGTATCATACAATCGAGGTAAAAGTGAAACCAGAGTTGTTTTTGAAGAACCAGTTCCACCAATAATTCCCACAACTTGACCACTTTTTATGGAAAGATTTATATCAGAAAGTACACAGTTATCTGCAGATTTATTGTAACTGAAGTTCACATTTTCAAATTCTACAGAGCCATCCTTTACTTCCATAACAGGATTTTCTGGATTTTTAATATCTGGAACTTCATCAAGAACTTCAATAACACGTTTGTTACAGGCTCTAACGAGTACAAGAGAAATGAAAATCATTCCAACAAACATAAGGGCCGAAAGAACCTGAGTTACATATGTAAAGAAGCTGATTAATTCACCAGCTTTCATGCTTCCCCAGACAACCTGGCGACCACCGAACCACATTACAGCCAGCATAGAAAGGTACATAACCAGCATCATAATTGGTCCCATAAAAATAATCACTTTCTCTGCATGAATCTGGGCACGACGCAAATCATCAGCTGATTTATAAAACTTTTCGCCTTCAAAATCGCCCCGGACATAAGCCTTTACAACACGGATACCAATAAGGTTTTCCTGAATTGCACTGTTGATTCCATCAACTTTTTTCATCATTTTTTCAAAACGAGGATGTGCAATTGATGAAAGAGTAAAAATTCCAATAAGAATGACAGGAACGGCAAACAGGAATACTGCTGCAAGTGTCTTATTGATTCTTACAGCCATAATTGAACCGGCAATCAACATAAATGGAGAACGGACACACATATGTATGAGCATACGGTATACATTCTGAATCATATTTACATCTGTTGTAAGACGAGTTACCAAAGAAGCCGTGCTAAATTTGTCTATATTTGCAAAAGAAAAGGACTGTATTTTTGCATAAAGACGATTTCTTAAATTATGGGCAAATCCCTGAGCGGCTCTTGTAGAAAAAACTGTTCCTAACACACCAAAACAGAGGGAAACACAGGCAAGACTGACCATTAAAAGTCCAACTTTAATAACGTATGGCAAATCTGAATTTGCAATACCTACGTCAATAATCTTAGCCATTACAAATGGAATAATAACTTCCATTACGACCTCACCAATCATACAAATTGGCGAAAGCACGGAACTAACTACGTATTTTCTTTCCATTCCGTGCACTAATTTACTAATCTTAGACATAAGTAAAAGTTTAACGAATGTTTATATGAAAATTCAACAAATTTTTCTAAAAAAAATTGTTATTTGAACAAGACTTTTTCAAAACCACAGGCCTTCATCATCTGAAAAATGATTTTTTCTGCATAAACAGCAGCTTCCTGCAATATGCCTTCTGCAATAGAATCTTCTGCAAACTGCCTGCGTGCCTCTTCAATTTCATCAAAAATTTCCTGAGTTGTAATTGGGACAAAAATGCTTTGTTTTTCATCAAACACTTCCTGACTTACTAAATCATTACCCAGCAATTCCATAGGTGGCATTTTTACAATAAGAGTTTTACCATCTTTAGAGATATCATAAAAAACATCTGTAATATCTGCTATTCCAACCCTTAAGACTCCTGAAAATTTTACAATGCTGTAGCTTTTTGCAAAGCCTGCAGATTTTTTTAAGGTTACAATGTCACTATATCTATATTTTGCAGTTACTAGTTCCTGACAATAAGAAAGCTGCTTTGTAACAAGAGCAGATTTCCCTTCCATAGTTACCTGAGTTATTTTCTTTACTGCAAAATTTATTCCAAAGGCAAATGCACATAATAGAAAGATTGCAACAACAATTCTGACAAAAAACTTTGTTAAAAAAGGCTTCTTTTCCTTTATCTTATTTATTTTTTCTGCCTTTTTCAGCAGCCCCTGATTCTTGTTTTGAGATGATTTACTTTTTGCTATTTTTTTATTTTCCATACCATATTATTATACTCGTTAATTTGTTTTTTTGTTGTTTTTTTTCAATATAATTAATATCTTTTAAAGAGATTTTTTTTAGGAGAATTTATATGGCTGAAGAAGAAAAAATCAAAAAAGCTAAAAAAGGAATGAGTCCTGCTATTCTTGTATGGATTATTATTCTTTTAGTTGCTATTACAGGTGGATTTTCTAGTTTCTATGTAGTTGATGAAACAGAAAATGCCGTTATTACTCGTCTTGGAAAATACACTCAGACTGTTGGTTCAGGACTTCACTACAAGCTTCCTTACGGAATAGATAAGGCTTATACAGTTCCAGTAAAGGTTGTGCAGACAGAGCAGTTTGGTTTTAAAACTGTAAAATCAGGCCGCAATAATGAATATAAAAACAATATTGGTGCAGAAAGTACAATGCTTACTGGCGACCTTAACATTGTTGATGTTGAATGGATTATTCAGTACAGAATTGTAGACCCAAAACAGTGGCTTTTTGGAGTTTATGAAAAACAACAGACTATTCGTGATATTTCCCGCTCTGTAATCAACACTTTAGTTGGTGACCGTGCAATTCTTGATGTTATGGGAAGTGAACGAACTTCTATTGAAACTCTTGCTCTGGATATGATGAACGAAAACTTCAAGCAGCTGGGACTTGGTATTAATGTTATTGCAGTAAAACTTCAGAATATTGTTCCACCTAGCGGAGTTCAGGATGCCTTTGAGGATGTTAACAAGGCTACTCAGGATATGAACCGCTTTATCAATGAAGGAAAGGAAGCTTACAATGCTGAAATTCCTAAGGCACAGGGTGAAGCCGACAGACAGTTGCAGATTGCTGAAGGTTATGCTGCAGAACGTGTAAATATGGCAAAAGGTGATGTTGCCAGATTCAATGCAGTTTACGAAGAATACAAACGTTCACCAAAAGTTACAAAAGAACGTATTTACCTTGAAACAATGGATGAGATTTTTGGTTCTGAAAAGAAGCCAGAATTGATTGACGGCGAATTAAGCAACATGCTTCCAATCAAGCAGTTGAAAAATAACTAGAGAGGTGAGGACATGGCAAAAGCAATGAAAAAATTTATTGGATGGTTAATTACAATCGTAATTCTTTTAATTGTCCTTCTTTTTATGGGACCTCTTTACATTGTAAACGAAGGAAATCAGGTTGTTGTTACACGCTTTGGTAGTATTGTAAATACTCACACAGAAGCAGGCCTGTATTTTAAGATTCCATTTCTTGATGTAGTTACAACTTACCCAAAACTGGTTCTTTCTCTTGATGGAGATGAACAGCGTATTCCTACTAAGGAAAACCAGTTTATTATAGTAGATACTACATCTCGCTGGAGAATTTCAGATCCTGCAAAATTCTATCAGAACTTTACAACTCTGGAAAATGCTTACAACAAGTTGTCGGATATTATAGATTCTTCTTGCCGAACAGTTATTACTCAGAACCGTCTTAGTGAAATTGTCCGTTCTTCAAACATCATTAATGAAGCAAAGACCCCTGTTGAAGAAGAAGATGAAGAAACAAAAGAAATTGATAATCTTGTAAATGAATCTACAGCAAATGAAGTAGTAACTAAAGGTCGTAGTGAGCTTTGCCGCCTTATGACTGTAGAAGCAAATAAGCTTGTTCCAGAATACGGTATTGATTTGATTGATATTGTACCTCGCCAGATTAAATATTCTGATGAGCTTACAGAATCAGTTTACAACAGAATGATTAAGGATCGTAATCAGGTTGCCCAGGCATACCGTTCTCTTGGAGAAGGTAAAAAGGCTGAATGGCTTGGTCGTCTTGAAAGCGATAAACGTACAATAGCATCTGAAGCATACCGAAAGTCAGAAGAGATTAAGGGTAATGCCGATGCTGAAGCCGCTGCAATTTATGCAACAGCTTACAACAAAGATCCTGAATTCTATGCATTCTGGAAGAGTATGGAATCTTACAAAAACAATTTGAAAGATTACCCTGCTACATACAGTACAAAAATGGATTACTTTAAGTATCTTTATAATGCTGACGGAAAGAAAAACTAATGAAAATTGTATCAATTGCTGATGATGAATTAAGACTCTGCTCTAATCTGGATGAATATATTTTTGGTAAAACAAATTATGATTCTATTGTTTCTCAAGAAGCATATATTTTTGATGGAAAGAATTTTTCTGTATGGAACTTTGAAGAAGTAAAATCTTTCAATGTTGAAGGAAAAACCGAGCGGATTGTTTTCTACTGTGGAAAAAATCCTCTTTCCAGCAATGCAAAAACTCTTCTTGAATATTTTGATGAGGGTGGCGAGGCTTTATATAAAGCTGTTTATGCAGTTTGTGAAGCCCTGACCGCTGCAGCAAAAAATGGAAACAAAATTGCAATAACTGGAGCAGGAGGTATTCTTGTTGATTTATCAGCAGCTGATACTAAGGTTCTTTTCTTGCCAGAAGATTTATTTAAATATTCGGTAAATGGTCTTTCAAAAGAAGAAGTTTACCAGCAGAATGGTGGCTGGATAAACGAAACTCTACAAGGTTTGCCAGCACTATGTTTTGAACGGGGAGTCATCTTGTATAAATTAATTTCCGGTCACTTCCCTTTTACTTCCATTGATATTGTTGAACGCAATGCAGATATTCTTGACCAGAAGTTTCTTCCACTTGAACTTACAGCAAATGGAATCAACAGTCGTTTTGCCTATGAAGTAAATAAAGCATTAAAACTGAATTCCAACGTTGTAAATATTCCAGGTAAAAAACAGAAGGGAAAAACCAGCGAAGAGCTTACACCAACAGCAGATTTCCCACTGGATCAGCTGGAAGAAAATTATAAAGCAGCTCAGAACAGTAAACTAAATGACTCAGACCTTGCAGAAAAAGCCGCGTCTTATATGAAAATGCAGGACTCCAAGATTACTGCAAAACGTAGATTCCGAAGAAATTCTGCAACATATGCAACAATTACTGTAATAGCACTGATACTGGCATTTTTCGTTTACGACACAGTTCGTTCTAAACAGTCAGAAGCAACCTCTAAAGGACTAACATCTACTCAGGTTATTCAGGCTTTTCTTTACAGCACAAACACAAAACAAAATACCGTTATGTCAAATCTGGTAAAAGGCAAAAACCCTCAAAGACCAATTGATACAATAAGTCAGATTTATGTTCTAGATAAACAGCGTAAAACTTATGAAAAAGATAACGGATTTGCCTATCCTGAAAACTGGCTTTTGTATTCCACTGATGAAGTAAAATACAATCGTTCTGGTGTTTACGGAATTACAAATGCAAGAATTGACGGAACACCTGTTGAGTTGAAAGTAAAGATATATCAGAAAAATGAAAATCCTGAACCTATTACTCAGGAAGGTTCTGTAACCTTGGAAGATGGATTAAAATCTGTTCACAAAGTACAGTATTATCTTATTCATACAGAAGGCGAAGCAAATGGTTTCGTCGTAGAAGATGTTACAGAGCTCTATACCCTTACATATATAAAAGACAGATGGCTCATTACCGAAATTTCCACAGAATCAGAAGTAATTCCAGTAAAAAACAGCAGTTTTAAAAATGATTATTTCAATCAGCTGGTAATTGACGAAGGTGATGCTATAAAGGCCGTTGGAAATTTACGCAGCAAATACAAATGGTTACCAACAGAAGCTGCAATGCAGGCCGAAAAAGAATTACTAGAATATAAAGCTTTACATCCTTTTGATGATTTAGGCTTCTAATTTTATTTTGACACATACTACATATTTTGTCATATTGACTTAAAGTTGTATCTTGGTTATTATTTTATATAAGAGGTAAACATGGAATACAATATTGAAAAACAGCATGCAAAAGGCAAAATGCATGCTATTGAACGTATCAATGCTCTTTGTGATAAAGACACATTTGTTGAAACTTATCAGGGTGTAAAACACAACTGTACAAGTTTTGGTATGGATAAAAAAGAAATTCCTTATGACGGTGTAATCACTGGATTTGGAAAAATCAACGGTCGTAAAGTTGCCGTATATGCTCAGGACTTTACAGTTCAGGGTGGTTCTTTAGGACATATGCATGGTCGCAAGATTGCTGACCTTACAAAAATGGCAATTGATGCCCGTTGTCCTGTAATCGGAATCAACGATTCGGGTGGAGCTCGTATTCAGGAAGGTGTAGAAGCTCTTGGTGGTTACGGTAACGTATTCAATCAGAACGTACGTGCTTCTGGTGCTATTCCTCAGATTTCTATCATTGCTGGTCCTTGTGCTGGTGGTGCTGTTTATTCACCTGGAATTACAGACTTTATCTTTACTGTTGATCAGGTAACACAGATGTTCATTACAGGTCCAAAGGTTGTTAAATCTGTAATGTTCATGGACATTTCTGCAGAAGACCTTGGTGGAGCTGGAATTCACGCTTCAAAATCTGGTGTATCTCACTTCCGCTGTGAATCAGAAAAATCTTGTTATGAAGAAGTTCGCCGTCTTTTGGACTACATTCCTCATTACTTTGGTGACAAAATTGAACCAAAAGCTGACTTCAAATTCAATGCTAAAAAAGCAGAAAAACGTATTCAGGAAATCCTGCCAGAAAATCCACGCCAGGGATACGATGTTCGTGAAGTTATTAACTGCGTAATTGATGAAGATTCATTCCTTGAAATCATGAAAGAATTTGCAATCAACTGTGTAGTTGGATTTGGTAAAATTGAAGGCCGTACAGTAGGTATCGTTGCTAACAACCCTAAAGGACTTGGTGGTGTTCTTGACTGTGATGCTTCAGATAAAATTGCACGCTTTATCCGCTACTGTGACTCATTCGATATTCCACTTTTGACTTTCGTTGATGTACCAGGATTCATTCCAGGTCCACAGGAAGAACAGAAAGGTATTATCCGCCACGGTGCAAAAGTTATTTACGCTTACTCAGAAGCAACTGTTCCAAAGCTTACAGTTATCTTGCGTAAGGCATACGGTGGAGCTTACATTGCCATGTGTTCTAAACACCTTGGTGCAGACTTTGTTTACGCTTGGCCAAAGGCAGAAATTGCAGTAATGGGTGCTGAAGGTGCAATCGAAATCTTGTACGCTAAAGAATTGAAGGACCCTAACAAGGCTCAGGAAGTTGCTGATGCTACAGCTAAATATAAGAACGAAATCATGACTCCTTATATTGCTGCAGAACGTGGTTACATCACAGAAATCATTCAGCCAGAAGAAACTCGTAAACGTATTGTTGCCAGCTTCGACTTCCTTGAAACAAAGATTTTCACAAACAAACCTTTGAAGAAGCACGGAAATATTCCTCTCTAATAGAAGGATTTCTAAAACTAAAAGGTAATAAATGCGGCCTGCACGGTAAACTTATCGGGCAGGCCGTTTAATTTTGTCTCCCGCCGATTTGAACCGTAAAATCCATCTTTAGAACAACAGGTACAGTCTGGATGAATATAAATATTTTCTTTTGGAACGCCAGCCTGTATTAAGCTTGCAAGATTCGCCTTTTCCAGAGACAGGCGATATAATTTTCCCCCACCATTATTCCAGTCCACCTTTGTTCCCGCTTCAAGCTCACTTACGCATTCTGGAGTAAATGTTTCTGAAAAATATTTGGCACGTTCTTCATTTACTATATAACAGCAGTCATGAATATGAGGCCCTATTGATACACAGAAATCTTCGATTTTTGAACCATAGTTTTGAACTGCCAGATTAATTGCATCCACTGCAATTCCAGTTCCTTTCCATCCAGAATGAACAATTCCAAAAACTCCGGATACAGAATCATACAAATAAATAGGAACACAATCAGCAACGGTTATAGTAGGAATTAAATTTTTATTCGTAGTAATAAGCCCGTCACCTATTTTTCCAAAAGAATCAGAAGAAGAATTTATATCGTATACAATATGTGTATGCTCCAGCTGTACCGGAACAAATACTTTTCCCCTATAAAGAACTGAAAGTTGATTCAATACCGATTTTCGAATTGGATTATCTTCATTCCAGCGGAATCGCATAGATCCTGCAGAACGGACTGTCATGCCACAAACGGGAGCGTTATCAAGTTTTATATTATTCTTTATGAAAGGAATTGTTATATAATCAGTAAAATCAGCCATGAGAAGTTGCCGCATCAATAGGTTCTAATTCAGTTATGTAGAATATGGCTTTTTTCAATCCATTACGAATTTCTGCAAGATGTTCACGCCAAACTCTGTTTTGATGCCCTTTAATAGATGTAAAATTCTGTAAGGTTTCATGCATTCCATCCTTTATATCATCAAACATTCCATGAAATACTCTGTCCATCATTTTGGCACCTTTTGTAAACTTTGTAATTGCATCACGGACATCAGATTCTGTTGAAGCCATCATAGAATCTATTTGATTCTGTATCTGGAACGTTCTGATATGATTAGTAGCAAAATCAGAAAATAGCTTACCAAATTCTCCATCTGGAGCAAGACGATCTATAACTTCCTTCATTGTATTATTAGCTTCCACAAATAAATTCAGACCTTCCGAATATTCTATTCTGTTTTCACTTCGAATAAAAACGCCTTCCATCATCACTTCATTAAGAGGAGTAATTACATCATCAAAAACTTCATCGGCATACCAGGAAACAAACCCACCGGTAAGCTCATAGGAAAATGGAACCCGAACCCAGAGATTTTGCCAAGGTCTATATTTTAGAACAGGAAATTCGTCTAATTTAAAATCACTTTTTAAAGAAGCACTCAATGTATTTTTTTTGCGTTCACGAATCCAATCGTTCCAACGCATATCAATAATACTACGCCACTGACTTCTAAAACTAGGGAACCAACCTTCAGCTCCAGGTATATTTCCAGGAGTCCAGTCATAATCTTCATTAATGATTTTGCCAATTTTTACAATCGGAACTGATGAAATGAATAATTGAATTGTTCCAAAATGCTGATTTGCTTTAACTAAAAATTCTTTCACGGTTTTTTCGATATCTTTGTCCTGAGCATTTTTTGTCAGATCCTTTCTTTGAGAAAAAAGCAGCATTGCTTCAAGAATTTCATTTTGAACCGGCTGAATATTAGAAAAAACTGACGCAAGTACATCAAAATCATTTGATGCATTCTTGTAAGGACAGGTATATATATTTCCAGCCAGATTTGTAAACTGGGATGTAAAATGTATATATGGAATCTTTGTAAACTGTTTTAGCCAATTAACTGCAGACACAGCAGAATACATTAAATTTTTTTCGCCACCGCTAAAATTATTCAATATTTCATCAAGATTTTTTAGAAGACTTGTACGCACTTCGTTTGTAGCTTCAGATTCAAATCCCAGTGAAAATGGATCTGCTTTTGAATTTATACTTTCTGAAAGCTGGGGAGTTACAAATGAACTTAGAAAAACATAGAAATCACCTGGATTTTCATCTATAAAAGAAAAATATGGCTTAAAGAAATCAGAAACATCTTTTAAAGATTTTAATCTTTCATAAAAAATTGAATCTAATACTCTCAGTTTATGCTTTACAATTCCAGGATGATCCCGAGAAACTCGTCTGGCCAAAGAAGCAAGAACATCTTCGTTATATATTTTTTCAGAATCCTTTTTATAAATAATTGAGCGGAACCATAGTATGATTCTATAAAACAAAGTTTCCTGCTTAAATCGCAAATGGAGAGAAAGATTTTTTTCCTGGGACAAATCCTCGGTTTCGGTAAATTGTACACTAGGAGCTGTTGTTTTATTTATATGATCAAGCATAACCATTCGATCTTCAGAAGTAAGTCCAGCAACAAGTTTATCGAATGCTCCTTTTTTATTATCTTCGTACATATTACTAATCATAAAATGTAAAGAATATTCTTGCAAGTGTGATTTTACAATAAATAGAGATGCGTGCGGTTAAGAAGTGTTGTTATGACGGCAAAAAAGTGGTACGCCAATGACTGACATCAGTGTATCTGCGGCAAAAAAGTGATACACCAATGACTGACATCAGTGTACCATCAGTGTACACACGAACAGTCGTGCAGTGTTTTAAGCCGGTGTTAAATAAAAAAAACTTCTCGCAAGAGAAGTTTTTTTTTATTTTATTAGCTCCT
Source organism: Treponema sp. (assembly GCA_016297805.1). Taxonomy (GTDB): domain Bacteria; phylum Spirochaetota; class Spirochaetia; order Treponematales; family Treponemataceae; genus Treponema_D. Next base: position 27,006 of record JAEDFX010000016.1, read on the forward strand.
ACGGGAATCGAACCCGTCTTTCAGCCTTGAGAGGGCCGCGAACTAAACCGATATTCGAAGGAGCCAAAAAAAAAGCTGAACCGTTACCAGTTCAGCTTGAGTTCCCCAAGGAGGATTCGAACCCCCACAGTCAGAACCAGAATCTGAAGTGCTACCATTACACAATCGGGGAATAAGTGAGTATTAATATACAGACTAACACTCACATTGTCAATAGTATTATAAAATTATTTTTAATTTTTTGTTGTTTTTTTTGCAGCTGGCTTTTTTTCTGCAGTCTTTGCAGATGATTTAGATGCAGGTTTCTTTGCAGTTTTTTCTTTTACTACTGTTGTATCTACAACTGAGTTATCATCATTAGCAAGTTCAGAACGAACATACTTATCTGCTTTCCAGTCATTAATCCATGTGTTGCCATTCAAAACATAACGGAACTGATATTCTTTATTTGTTTCCAACTGTTTTTTTACAGAAAAAGATCCATCTGGAGATTTCTTCATAGGAATAGATGTAGCATCCCAGCTATTAAAATCTCCTGCTAAATATACTTTCTCTGCACCATTTGCAGCTTCTGGATTCACTGTAAATACAACTGTACATTTTTTTTCATCACTAGAAAATGTTTTTTTCAAAGACATAAAATACCTCCATAAAACTTTTAAAATATTTACTATATTGATATTAACTATAAAATATAGGAAAATCAAGTATAAGGGTTATCCCCTATAACACCTTCGTTTTATGACAAACCTACTTTAACATCAGTATAATAAAATCTGCCATTTTTACAAAAATATTGGCAGCTTTTAAGCTTCTATCAGCAACTAAAGGAATAGTCTGCAGCGTATATCCGTCTAGTGTAATTTTAATATTGCCGCAAACATCTCCTAATTTTATTTCTCCCCACCCATTATCAATATAATTCAAATAAACCTTTATCTGGGAAAGATTTTCCTCCATTGTACTTCCAGTAATATAGGGAACAGACAAAATTTTTTCAGACACAGCAGGAACTATATTAAATCCCTTTTTTGATGAACCAAAGGCTTTTATAAAATAAGGATGTACATACATTTCGGTATTAAAATCAGCAAAACTTGAAAAAGCCCACTCCATCAATTCTGTACCATCATGAACTCGTCCAGCCTGTCCTTCTTTAGAATTATTTCCCGGTCCCTTCATAGTAACTGACAAATATCGAGTTCCATTTCTTCTGGCTGTTAATGAAAGATTATATCCACTTTCGTCTATATAACCAGTTTTCAAACCATCTACACCATCAAGCACACCGATAAGGGGATTTGTATTTCTCTGGGTAATAGGCATTGTAATATGTTTTGGAAATCCCTGACTGAAATCTTGAGCAGCAATTCTATCACCAGGAGCAAGGTTTTTTTCTTTTGGATAAGTAAATTTCTGAACAGAATGATATCTGCTCAACGAATCCGGATGTTTTTCCAGATAAACACGGCAAAAGGCTGCCATTTCTCTGGCAGTTGTTGTATTCAACTCGCTATAACCTGAACTTTCTACAAAATGAGTATGAACCAGTCCTAAATCTGCAGCAACTTGATTCATACGTTCTACAAAAGCTTCCATTGTTCCGCAAATTGTATAAGCTAAGGCATAAGCGGCATCATTTCCTGAACAAATTGAAAGTCCCAGCAAAAGTTCTTCAAGAGTTACACGCTGACCTTCTCCTAAAAACATAAGAGAGGAATGTGGCGGCATATTACAGGCCCATGATTCTGGAGGCAAAGGGATAATCTGATCATAGGAAAGATTTCCGGCAGACACTTCTTCCTCTACCACGTACATAGAGAAAAGTTTTGTCATGCTGGCAGGAGGAATAACTTCATCAGCATTTTTTGAATACAAAACTGTTCCATTTGCAGTATCAATCAAGATTGCAGACTCAGCCCATACATTAAGCTTTGGCTCTGGAATTGTATAAGAAAGTGGTCTTAAAATTTCATATTCCTCTGAATAATGATTTAAAAGGAAATTCTGTAAATCATAGGATTGATTTAAATCCAATGGTTCTGCTTCTGTATAATTTTTTATTTGATAAGCACGGATTCCTGTAAAAGTACAAAAACAAAGAAACAGAGTTCCAATAACTCCGGCTGATATTTTTATTATTTTTGATTTATTCATAATTCCATCCAAGAAGAAAGTAATTATAAACTAAAACAATAACTGTGTTAATCCGTGCACTCCTGTGAAATCACTGGCTAATATGCTCTGATAATTGAAATTTTCCCTAAAATTTACTATTATATCCCAAAAATTAATACGCTTTGATTTAATAAAGTGTATAACAGAGGTGAAATATGAATATTTTTAAGGGTGCTTTTACTGCGTTAATTACTCCAATGAACGCAGACGGAACAGTTGACTACGAAGGATTCCGCAGCAACGTAAAATTCCAGCTTGAACAGGGAATCGACGGATTAGTTCCTCTTGGAACTACAGCAGAAACTCCAACTTTGGACGAAAAACCTGGCAGCGAAGAAGACAAAATCATCGAAATCGTATTTGATGAAGTTCGTAAATTTGAAAAAACCTCTGGCAAAAAAATTCCTGTAATTATTGGTGCAGGTTCAAATAACACAAAAGATGCAGTTGCTTATGTGGACCGTGCAAAAAAAGCTGGTGCTGATGCCGCTTTAGTTGTAACTCCATACTATAACAAGCCTTCAAAAGAAGGTATTTACCAGCATTTTGCAGCAGTTTCAAAGGTTGGTATTCCAATCATCGTTTACAACATTGCTGGTCGTACAGGCTTGAATATTCCTACAGATTTGTTAGTTCGCATTGCAGAATTACCAAATATTGCTGGTGTTAAGGAAGCTTCTGGTTCTGTTGCTCAGATGATGGAAGTAATTGGTCAGATTAAAAATAAGAAACCTGACTTTGCAGTACTTTCTGGAGATGACGGATTAACATTGCCATTAATGGCTGCTGGTGGAGACGGTATTATTTCTGTTGCATCAAACATGATTCCAAAATTGATGCATGACTTGGCTCAGGCTTGTTTGGATAACGATTATGCAAAGGCTCGTGAAATCCACTATCGTTTAGCACCATTCTTCAAGGCTGAATTCTGTGATGGTAACCCAAGTTCAATTAAATATGCAATGAACTTTAAGGGAATGCCAGCCGGTGCTTTAAGATTGCCATTAGTAGAAGTTACAGACGCTGCTAAAAAGACAATTGAAGCTGCTATTAAAGAGTGTAATCTTTAGTTAGAAATTTAGATGTCACACGGATTCGAAAAATCTAACGATTTTTCATTTACAAAAAAGAGACACCGTTAGGTGGCTCGAATCCGTGTGATGATAAAAAAAAGGAAAGTTTTGATGATAGATTTACATTGTCATTTGGATGGTGTGTAAGGCCGCTGGCGGCCGGTGTTCAATAGCAAAGCGTTAAAAAAATTGCGAACAGCAATTTTTAGCTTTACCTTATAGGAGTTTCCAATGATAGATTTACATTGCCACTTGGACGGTAGTATAACTCTTCCAATCGCTAAAAAGCTTGGCGCTCTACAGAATATTGAACTGCCGGCTAAAAGTGACGAAGCACTTCTAAAAAAACTTTCTGTTCCAGAGGATTGCGAGAGCTTGAATGACTTTTTGCAGTGCTTTGGATTGCCTTTAAGACTCCTTCAGACAAAAGAAGGAATTGCAGAGGCTGTAAGACTGGTTCAAGAGGATGCAAAAGCACAGGGAATTGTTTACCTGGAAATCCGCTTTGCACCACAGCTGCATCAGATAAACGGACTTTCTCAAGAGGAAGTTATTTCTGCCGCACTGGAAGGCTTGAAACAGTCTGATTTACATACAAACTTAATTTTGTGCTTAATGCGTTCAGACCACAATCAGGATGAAAATCTTGAAACTGTTCAGCTGGCAAAAAAATATTTTGTCAAAGACGAAGGTGTTGTTGCTATTGATTTGGCAGGTGCTGAAGGTCTTTTTAAGACAAAGGATTTTGAAAAGGAGTTTACACTAGCCAAAAAACTGGGAATCCCTTTTACAATCCATGCTGGTGAAGCAGATGGTCCACAAAGCGTTTGGGATGCAATTAATTTTGGTGCAAAAAGAATTGGACACGGAGTTCGGATTTTTGAAGATTCAGAGCTTTTGGAATATGTAATAAAAAATCAGATTCCATTAGAAATGTGTCCTAATTCGAACCGACAGACAAAGGCTGTCAGTGATATGTCTACCTACCCTTTAAGAAAATATCTTGAAGCTGGAGTAAAGGTAACAATCAACACTGACGATCCTGCAATCTGCCGAACAAATCTTCAAAAAGAATACGACTACATCCAGAAGATGTACGGAATTACCGAAGATGAAAAGAAACAAATTTTACTTAATGCTGTAGATGCAGCATTTTGCAGTGATGAATTCAAAAGTTTTTTGAAGAACAAAATAGAATAATTTTAAGAATAAATCTCTACCTGTTATTCTACCAGATTCTTAAGGCGGGAGCCTTAAGCGGAGGCAAGGAAAGGTGGGGGTTTTAGGGGGCGGAAAAACTGCGACTCCGCCGAGCTGGTTGTCCGCCCCCTAAAAGCGGGGTTCCCAAAGGGTCCCCCCTTTGGAGGTAATATTATGGCTGGAAAAATTAAAGTTGGTGTATTAGGTGCTACAGGTATGGTTGGACAGCGCTACATCAAATTGTTGGAAGATCATCCTTGGT
>JAEDFX010000097.1 GCA_016297805.1 Treponema sp.
GAGCGTTAGCGAACTGCGGAACCGCCGACGGCAACGTATGTTGCCGGAGCCACCATTATGCTGCTGACATGGCTGTTTTGACTATTGCAAAAAAAAAATCCCCGCGCTATGCACGAGGATTATCTTGTGGAAAATAGATTTTTTCCTTAATTAGTAGTTCTGAGCTTCAATCTGGAAATATGCCTGTGGATGTGCACAAACTGGGCATACTTCTGGTGCTTCTTTTCCTACTACGATATGACCACAGTTGCGGCACTGCCAGATTGCATCGCCTTCGCTTGAGAATACAACCTTATCTTCAACATTTTTCAAAAGTTTGCGGTAGCGTTCTTCGTGGTGTTTTTCAATTGCTGCTACACCTTCAAACATTTTTGCAATTGCATCGAAGCCTTCTTCGCGAGCAGTTTTTGCAAATTCTGCATACATATCTGTCCATTCAAAATTTTCACCTTCTGCAGCGGCTTTAAGGTTTGCGGCAGTATCGCCAATTCCACCTAAAAGTTTGAACCACATTTTTGCATGTTCTTTTTCATTTTCTGCTGTTTCCAGGAAGAGTGCAGAAATCTGTTCATATCCTTCTTTTTTTGCTACGCTTGCAAAATATGTATACTTGTTGCGAGCCTGAGATTCACCTGCAAATGCTGTCTGTAAATTTTTTTCTGTTTTTGTTCCTTTAATATCCATCTATTTGCTCCTAAAAAAAGTATTGTGTTTAAAGTATATTTATGAAATCAATAAAAGTAAAGTTTTTTTCTCTCCTATAATGATATATTATATGGAAGAATTGATTATTTTTATTTAATACTTATAATTTATTTTTGGTTACCGATAAATAAGATGAAGACAAATTGTCATTGGAGAATTTATGAAAACTATTGGTATTAAATTAGCTGACGGATCTTTTTACCCTGTTTTGCAGGATAATATGGTTTCTGAAAAAAATCTTGATTTGACTACTGCACATAATAATCAGACTAAGGTTATGGTTGATTTGTATCGTTCAGCAAATTGCACTATGGATGATGCTGAATATGTAGATTCTCTTCAAATTGAAAATCTTGTTGCTCATCCTAATGGGGAACCTGATATTTCTTTTTCGATTTCTCTTGATGAAAATAATGAACTTTCGGCAAAAATTGTAGATTCTGAAACTGGAAATCAGAGTAAGACTACAATCACTTTAGTTTCAAGGACACAGGAAGAAAGATTGATTACAGACGAATACAATATCGCAGAATCCCAGAAAAAAACTGCTGTATCAAAGAAAGCTGTTGCAGGTGTTGGCTTGCTTGCGGCTGCGGCTGCATTGCGTGAAAAGGAAAATAAAACAGAAGTTGAATTTACTCCTGCGGCTGATATGGATTTTAGTGCTCATGAGGAATCAGATGAAGTTCAGGAATCGACTGAAGTTGCGCCACAGATTGATGAATTTGCTGAGCCTTCGACAGAGACTTCCGACAATCTTATGGACCGCTCAGAGGCCCCAGAGGAACAAAATTTAGAAGCTGGGGAAGAAACATCCTCTGATATGGATTTACCTGATTTTGAAGCAGAAGAACCACAGGTTGAAGAAACAATCGAAATGCCTACAGAGGAAACTGCGATTGATTTAGACTTGGATTTGCCAGACTTCCCTGATAATTCGGTAAGTCCAGAAGCACCTGCTGCTGATGAAACTATTGTTGATGATCCTTTTGCGTTGCCTGAAGACAAGCTTGCTTCTACTGTAGAAGAGTTCCCTTCTATTGAAGATGAAGATAATTTACCTGCAATTGAAGAAAGTTCTGCAGGAACCTTATCTATGGATGGTGATTTTTCAGCAGATAATATTACCGAAACAAGTTTTGACGACACATTTGATATTCCAGATGTTACAACTGAAGAAGAGGTTTCCATGGACAATAATGATTTCCCAGATGATTTCTTTGATATTGATGAATCAAAATCTTTCAATGATGATGTTCCTGCAGGAAAAGGTTTAAGCTTTACTGGACTTTATGATAAGGAAACAGAGCTTGGAACTTCAGCATCATATGAAGCAGATGACACTAAAAAGAAAACAAAGGCTCCTGTAATCATCTGTATTATTTGTGCAATCATCTGTATTCTGGCAACTCTGGCAGTTTTGTTCATCATTCCTTCAAAATATAATCTTTTAAGTAAAGATAAGAAGGCAACTGCTGTGGTTGAACTTGAACCTATAGTTGCTCCAGAAGTTGAAGAGCCAGAAGAAATTGAAGAACCTGAGCCTGTTGAGATTGCTGAACCTGTTGAAGCACATGAAGCAAAAGAAGAAGAAATTGTAATTATTGAGAAAGCTGAAGAAGTTGTTCCAGAACAGCCTCCCGTAGCTGAAGAAAAACCAAAGGATATTACTTACAAAATCAAATGGGGTGATACTCTCTGGGATATTTCTGAAACTTACTATAAGAATCCATGGCGTTACAAATATATTGCCCGATTCAATAAAATCAAAAATCCAGATTATATTATTTCTGGAACTTATATCACAATTCCTGCAGAGTAGGATTTATTGTGACAAGTTTCCGTTTCAGACAATTTGCAATTTTGATTATATTTTTAGCCGGCGTCTCATCAATCAGCTGTTCTACAAAAACGGAAGGACAGGAAAGATTTGGTGCAGACGCTGATTATTTTATAGGGCTCAAATTGCTTTCTGAAGGTAACGAGAAGCAGGCCCGCATAAAATTCAACAACTGTATAAAAAAAGGTAGTTATTACTGTGCAAAAAAAAGTGCCCAGGCCTTGTGTACTTTTGGAAACATTCAGGAAAAGAATCAGGCTGCAGAAAATCTTATAAAGCTTTATCCAGAAAAAGACAGCCTGCTTCTTGCGGCAAAACAATTTGAAAGTTCTAATGAAATCAACAAGCTGTTGGAATGTACTCAGAATCTTAATCCTGTTTCAGATAAAAATGAACTTATAAAAATCCGCCTTACAGCATTAAAAAATCGTGGAGATTCTTCTTACGAGCAGGAAGTGTATGATTGGTTTGCAAGCTGCCCTGTTTCTAAAGAGCATTATCAGTTTTATAGAGATACATATGAACATCCTGATTTTGAGGAGGCTTATACCTATAATCAGCTTCATGAAGAAAAAATGCCTTTGCGTTATACACCTGAACAGTTTGCAATCAATTATAGAATTGAACTATATAAACGAAACTATACTTATACACTGGACTCTGCACCAGAATTAATTAAGTACATGCAGAGTGGAGCTTTGAATTCTTGTGAGCAGCTGGCTTCGGACATTGGAAAATCATATCTTTATGGAAGCATGGATTTTGCCAATAATGCTGCATATTTCAAAAAGCTTGGTGGTGAGGCAGAACTTTCTGAAAATGGGAAAAATCTGGCTTTTTACTATTGGTTTTATGCTGGTCGCCTTTACGAAAAAGCTGGAGTTTACTACAAACAGACTAAAAATGCTTTTGAAAAGGCCATGGAAACTGCCAATAATCCATCACAAAAAGACAATGCATTATGGTACTTACTGAACAATTCCATGAACTTTTCTGTAGACAGCATTATAGAAAATATCAGCCTGTACGCGCCTCAGTGGAATGATCCGGAATATTTCGAGGATATTTTTGAAAAGCTGATTTCTTCACTGCTGGCTTCTGGAAAGTGGGATGCTTTTTACAAAATTTATACTGCAGCTGACGGTTTTGCCAGTGATGAAACTGTAGCTCAATACGCGTACATATATGGAAGACTTGTAGAAGAAGGTCTTGCAAAAGGTGATGATGAGGCTGTTAAGAAGGCTTATACAAGAGCTTTAACATCTGGCAGCAGTATGTATTATAAAATACTTGCAGCTTATAAGCTTGGTCTGAAGGGTAGTGATTTAGAAAAGGTTCTTACCGCACCCTACAAGGTAAATACAAATGCACAGTTACAGGCAGATGCTAAGACTCTTCTGGAAGGCTACGCATTTTTTGGATTCCCACAGCTTATATATCCGGCCTGGCAGGAGCTTTATACTAAGGGGTTACCTGAAGAAACATATTTTTACCTTGCAGATTTTCTGGGACAGGTTGGCAAGACAGATAGCAGTGAGAATTATTTTACTCAGGGAACCCGCATAGCTGCACGAGGACAAAGTATGGCCGGCAGGAATTTGAGCCGTCAGGAAATCCGCCAGATATATCCGCTTCCATATTTTGATATAGTTGAAAATTATTGTAAAAAATATGATATTAAACCATCCGTAATTTATGCATTGATTCGCAGCGAAAGTTTTTTTGATGCAGAAGTGACAAGTACCGCCGGTGCAATCGGTTTGACTCAGCTTATGGAATTTACCGGTAGTGATATAGCTAAACGTCTTAAAATTCAGGATTACGACCTTACCGATCCTGAAATCAGCATAAATTTTGGAACTTATTATCTTGCAGAATTAGTAAGAAGATGTGACGGCTCCTTGCTGCAGGCCTTCTTCTCTTATAATGCAGGAATAACACGAGTCCGCCGCTGGCTAAAAAGCTCTCTGATTGAATTCGGGAAAAAGAGCAATATGCCTTCAGATTTGTATCTGGAAACTGTTCCTTATACAGAGACCCGTGAATATGGAAGAAAATTAGTTTCGGCAACAGTTATGTATGAATGGCTTGAAGATGAAAACAACTTTGCACCTGCTGTTGAAGAATTATTAAAATAGAGGATTTATGGATAACCCTTTTGCACATTTATTACCAGGCGCTATGCATTTTACTGCAATTCACGCAACTCAGATTGTTCTGCTTATGGGAATTATTATGTTTGCAGGTGCTTTTGGCGGCTGGCTTTTTCAGAAGCTTAAGATTCCACAGGTAGTTGGCTACATTGTAATGGGAATTATTATCGGTTCTTCGGGAATGCATGTTCTGGAGCCTGGAGTAATTACAGCGCTGGATCCTGTTAGTACAGTTGCCCTTTCCTTGATTGGCTTTCTGGTTGGCGGTGAATTAAAAATCGGTACAATTAAAAAGTATGGAAAGCAGTTTGTAAGTATTCTTCTTTTTGAAGCAATCACACCGGCTTTTGTGGTTGGAGTTTTTATAGGACTTGTAGATTTTGCCTTTACAAAAAGTCCTGTACATGCTGTTTCTCTGGCTCTGATTCTTGGAGCAATCTGTTCTGCCACTGCACCTGCTGCTACAACTGATGTTCTTGTGGAGTATAGAACCCGCGGGCCATTAACAACCACAGTTTACGGAATTGTAGCCATGGATGATGCCGTTGCTTTGATTTTGTATTCAATTGCTTCTTCTATTGCGGCACCTTTACTTGGAGGAAAAACACTTTCTTGTGGTGTTCAGATGCTTCATGTTGCTAAAGACATTTTTGGTTCAATTGCCTTAGGTGGAGCATTTGGTTTTGTACTCAGTCTGATTCTTCGTCATATTGAAAATGATGATGGAAGAGCATTGAGTTTTTCTTTAGGTGCATTATTTTTGTGTACAGGAATCACTCAGATTCTAGATTTAGATAATATTCTTGCAGCTATGAGCATAGGCTTTTTTATGATTAATTTTACATCAGCTAAAAGTCGTATGGTTTTTGATCTTGTATCAAAATATACACCACCAATTTACGTTCTGTTCTTTGTTCTGGTTGGAGCAAAATTGAACATCTGGATTATTACACCATTTTTGGGTGCGTTGGCAATCATCTATGTTCTGGGAAGAACCTGTGGAAAAGCAATTGGTTCTACCTTCGGGGCATGGCTTACAAAGGCTCCAAAAACTGTTCAGAAGTATCTTCCATTCTGTTTGTTGAGTCAGGCGGGAGTTGCAATCGGACTTTCTATTGCGGCAGGAAATGATTTCCCAGATTCAATTGGACCTGAAATCCTCTTGATTATTACGGCAACTACCTTTATTGTTCAGTTACTAGGACCAATTTGTGTAAAAATTGGTGTAACTAAAGCCGGTGAATGTGGACTAAATGTCACAATTGATGATATAAAAAAGAATACAAGGGTAACAGATGTTACTTGGGGTCAAGAAAAAATCTGTAACTATGAATCACCTGCGATTGTTTTAGAAAATGAAAGACTTTTTACTATATTAAATAAGTTCAGTCATAATCAGAATTTGAACTATGTAGTAAAAGGTCTTAGTGATGGAGCTTTGGTGGGTGTTATTTCTTTGGAGCATCTTAAAGAAGTAATGCAGATTGGAGATTTTGCAGAAACAATGCTGGCTATGGATGTAATGGATGTACCAACAGTAACCTGCAAACCTTCAACAACTCTACCAGAAGCATATAAATTGTTTGAAGAGCATGATATTGATTCAATTCCGATTGTTGATGCCGACGGAGAACCTTTAGGTATTTTGGAAAAGAATACAGTAGATCATTATCTTCATACAAGAATTATTAATTTGAATAGAAAGCTTGAAGAGCTTGATAAATAAAAAATCATATAGAGAGGTAAAAATATGGCTGATGCAAAAATGGAAGAGACAGTAAAAGAAGCATTGGAAATGTTCCGTCCTCAGTTACAGGCTGATGGTGGTGACATGGAATTTGTATGTATAGATGATGAAAATAAGGTTCACTTGAATCTTACAGGAGCTTGTGGAAGTTGTCCTATGGCTCTTATGACTTTGAAAATGGGTATTGAAAGATACTTGAAGGATGCTTGTCCAGAAATTTCCGAAGTAGTTCAGGACAATGCAGTAGATTATGGCGAAGCTGGAATGGGCTTCTAATTTTTACGGAGGATTAAAATGAAAATCGAACAGGATAAATGGGTAGCAATTCACTACACATTAAAAAATGATGCAGGTGAGGAACTGGATTCTTCTGTAGGTGGAGCTCCATTAGGATACGTTCACGGAAAAGGATATTTGATTTTTGGTTTGGAAAACGAACTTTTAGGAAAAGAACCTGGAGATAAGTTCAATGCAGTTATTCAGCCAAAAGACGCTTATGGTGAATATGATCCACAGCTGGTTATTGATGTAGACCGAAAGCAGTTTGAATTCGACGGTGATATTACAGTAGGAATGCAGTTCCAGGTAATGACCCCTCAGGGACCTTCAATTGTTCGTGTTACAGAAGTTAATGGTGATAAAATCAAGATTGACGGAAATCATGAGCTTGCTGGAAAAGTTCTGTATTTTGATGTAGAAGTAGTTGAAGTTCGCGATGCTACAGAAGAAGAATTGAATCCACGTGGATGCGGTGGATGTGGCGGCGGTTGCGGTAGTGACTGCGGCGGAGACTGTAATTGCGAAGGCGGCTGTGGAGGCTGCGGTAACTAAATAAATACCTGAGCGGGAAAGAAGGATGATTGGCATAGCATTTTGTTTTTTACCATTGATTATTGCAATAATTATTTGTACAGCTGGTTTTAAAGTAAAACTTACTCAGCAGTTATTAGCATGCCTTTTCGGATTGATTATTGTGCTGCCAGTTTCAGTAATTCAGTATTTTCTGCCAGGAATTCCAGGCTTGCAGAATGCACCAGTTTTGCAGGCCTTTTTGAAATCAGTATTGATTTATGGGCTAGTGGAAGAACTTTTTAAAATGTTTGCACTTCTTCCACTGCCAAAAAAGAATAGTACAATGCTGAATTTTTTCCTTTTGAGTTTTGTTCTGGGACTAGCTTTGGGCTGCTTTGAATCTGTAGTTTATTATTTTGATCATTTACAGGTTGCCAGCAGTAAGGGAGCTCAGCTTTTATATGGCCAGATTGCTTTAAGAATCTTTTCGGCTGATATTATTCATATGACCTGTGCAGGTTTAAGTGGACTTTTTGTATATTCCTGTACAACAGAAAAAAAGCGGATTTCATTTTTTGTAATGGCTGTGGTTATTCACGGTGTCTACGATTTTTTTGCAGGTTTTTCAAACAGTCTTCGCTGGTTTGCAGCAGTTGTAGTACTGCTTGCAATTGCAGAATGTCGCATTAAGTACGTTTCTTTGCAAAATAATGAAAAAGAATAACATTTATTCCTAATTTTTTTGTATTTTTTTGCCCCAAAGTGTTGACTTTTTCCCCCTAATCGTATACTATACACAACATACGACGCGGGGTAGAGCAGTTGGCAGCTCGTCGGGCTCATAACCCGGAGGCCG
>JAEDFX010000017.1 GCA_016297805.1 Treponema sp.
GTTGGTAACTGTCCTAGTGTAAAACTTAATTTGGTTGGTGATAAAGAACCAAATGAATTTACTATTTATATAAGACCTGGTACTGAAGGAAAACTTTTCTATGTAAAAGATTCTTCTCCTGCATCAAGTGAAAATCAGAATACTGGGTCTGAAAGTTCTGGTACAGAAATTACTTCTTTAAGCGAGATAACTGCCGAAGCTTATACAAATGACACAAAAGTTACATATCTTGCACAATTTAAAGATAAGAAACCTGCTGACGATTTAAGAACTCTTTCAATTGACAGATACACAGGTTCAGAAACAGAGACTTATGATGCAACTAAGTGGACAAAATTAGCGAAATGGGAAACAGGTAATGCTAACACAGATTGGTATTATTCAAATCCTCATAAAGATGGATATTATTACCTTGATAACGGAGGCTCACCTCTTACTACAGATTCTAACTATCTGTACTACCGCCTGGTAACTCAGGATAAGGCTGGTAACACAAATTATGCTTATGTAAAAGTTGCAACTGATACAACCGCTCCAACTGTAACCTTGGTCGAAGGTTCAATTACAGGTGTAAATAATATTGGTGGAATAAACTATTTCAATTCAAACTCAACAGCAAAACTTAAATATGCCGATACAGGTTCAGGTCTTAAGAGTTATACTGGTGTAGATTCAGTTACTGGTTATGTAAAAGAAACTGAAGGAATTGAAGTAAATCTTGTTAATTTTACACCTTCAAACTTTAAACTTAGTTTTACTGCGAAAGACAATGTTGATAACGTTGGTTCAATCAATCTTACCTATAACGGAAGTGATACTTGGGGAAAAGATACAACAGCTCCTGTAGCTTTAGCTCTTACAGAACAGACTGCACATAAATATACTCACGATTGGTCTACATTAGGTAATAACACCACAAACTTTGAAATTACTTCTATTGCTACACCAGCAGGTGATTTTGATAACGTTCATGGTTCTGTTAAGGTTATTCCAGGAAGCGGAAAAGCTGCTACAATATCATTGAAGAATGTAACAGGCTTTAAGTTTAAACCTGCGGCTACAGATTCCGATTCAAACTTATATGGCTGGTATGTAAACAAGGAGCAGAAAACTGGTGCGGAACTTGGCTTTATTTCTGTAAGCGAAGTAACTTTTACTTCTGAATATACATTCAATTCTGTGCCATCTGCTTCAGATATTTATTATTTCTACCCTGTAGATAAAGCTGGTAATGCAGGCGATCCAATTACCCTTACTTTTGTTGAAGCAGCTGTACCTGTAATAAATTCTGTTACACCATATTTAACTACAATTGTAGAAAAAGATGGAAAATATTACTTTAATTCAGCTTCTAAATTAACTGTTGAAGTTCATAACCCTACAGAATCTGCTATGAATATTAGTTCTGTAAGACTTGCCTATAACAAAAATGGCAGCTTTACAGGTCTGGTAAGAAGCTTTACTCCGGGAACAAATATCGCTGCTGGTGGAACAGAGTCTATAACAGTTGTTTTGCCAGATGCTGTTTCAGAGGATATTTCTGATTCTCCACTGTATGTTTGGGCAAACACGGCACATGTTTCTTCTGCCTATAGCCAGCTGGAACATACATTGACTTATGATGCCACTGGTCCTGCAAATATTAACATTTCTTCTGTTACTGGTAAAAATGGTTCAGGTGCAACTGGCTTTGCTGCCGGTTCTGGAACAGCTGTTTCTTATGGTAAAAATGCAACATCAATTGAAATTACCCCTGCATCAGAAGATTTACTGGACGTAGTCTATTCAACAAGCAGTTCAGGTCCTTGGGGAGATAAAGTTACATTTACACCTGCTAGTATTGGTGCTTCTTCTGTAATCTATGCAAAAGACTCTCTTGGCAATGTATCAAATCAGTCAATCACCTTTACTCTGGATGATACTGTAAGTGCTGTTAATCTTACTTTCAATAATACAACAGGCATTTATAATGATTCTGCTAATAATACTCTTTACTATAAAGCTGATGCTTCACCAATTTCTATTACCGCAAAAGCCGGTACAGATACTGACATTTCCTATTACTATTACAATGACTCTACAAATCAATCACTGGATGGAAACTTTACTATTGAAAATCCTGATGGTTTATATAAATTCTATGCAGTAGACAATCTTGGAAATGAAACTGAAGTTCCAGTTGAAATTACAATTACAAAAGATGATAGTATTGAAATTCCAACAGCAACCTTCAAATGGTACAAGGACACAACAGAAGTAACAGAAGCTTCTTACGTTTCGGCTTCTGGTAATGAATATACTTATAATTCAAATCAGATTAATAAGATTGAGTTTACTCCAAGTGCAACTCCAGATGCTTCAGGAATTGTAGGCTATGCAACTTCTTCAACTGCTGCGGATGCCGACTGGAAGTCTACAGTAACTGTTTCAAATCCAACTGGTGAAATCAGCATTTATGCAAAAGATAAGGTTGGCAATATAAGTGAACCATTAACTTACAGCTTCACTGCAGATGGTACAGGAGTTAAATTATCAACTTCAGGTGCTAGCATTTCTAATTCCTTTGGTGCAATGGACTCAACACCAAGTGTGACTCCTAACGGTGTAAGTGGTACAGTAACAGGAGCTGTTCAGGGAAAAGATGATATTGTTGGAACAGGCTATACAACACAATTCATTCCAGCTGAGTCAACTTTTACAGTAACTGTTGATGGTGATTATGATGATTTGGTGGGTTATGCATTCACAATTGGTAATACGTCAGCTGTATTTACAGAACCTTCAACCTTTACTGAAATTACAGGTAGTTCGTCATTAACACTTCCTTTACCAGCTATTACAGAAGCTCATTCTTACATCTTCCTCTGGCTTAAAGATAGGGTAGGAAATACAACTTACTATAACATCTGTAATTCAAATATGAACTGGTGGCTCACGCAGACAGTTCCTGATGGCTTTAACTGGAAGGTTGATACTGATAAAATTGTGTTAACAGGCTTGAAGAATGTTCCGCTTAAATCTATTTCTGTAACTGGAGATAGTATCTCTAGTGTAGAATTTGGATTTAATATTAGTACAAATCATAAGGACAAAAAATCTTATACAAATAATAGTAATGCTTCTAGTTTAGACGGTTATTTTGCAGGTGAAGATAAAATTACTCTTACTGTTTCTAATGCTTCTAATGTAACAGACGTTTCTGTAACAACAATTTACAACGATACTCCAATTATAGGAACAAAAGAAGGTTTACTCGCTTCTGCAGCTCGTTTTGCATCCTCAGCCGCAGCATCCATAAAATCCCTCTTCACACCAAAATCAAAGAAGGTAGACTTAACTGCTCAGTCTCGCATTGCAGATAAATCAGAAATTACAAACAATAATAGAGCTGTAACTTCTGTTCCTGCATCTGAGATTCCTGAGCTTGTCAAAGAATCAGAGTTGCCATCAGCTAAAGCTAAGCCAGTTAAAAATCAGCCTACTAGAACAAAGAAAATTGCTTCCCGCAGCGCAGATTCTATAAAGGTTTCATCAGTTTCTACTGTAAGTCCGGTTCTTCCAGAAAACGCCAAGGTTCTGGAGGCTAAACCAATTCAGCTGTCTGTAGAAAACGAAGAACATATTACAAACGTTGTAGAGAATAATCCTTCTCCTCAACGCAGGGTTCCACTATCTTTGGTAATCTTTACAACGATTACTGTAATTGTGATAGCTGGAATGTTTATCACTAGTAAAAAGATTATTGACATGTATAATTAATCTTTTTTATAATATTTGATTGGAAAAAACAGTTAAATCGGAGGTTTTATTATGAACAAGAAATCGGTATTAATCGCAGTTCTTGCAATTTTCATGTCAGCTTCTATTTTTGCTGCAGGTTCTTACAAGGTTAAGAGCGTAAAAGGCAAAGTTACTTACGAGGCTACACCAGGTAACTGGAAGAATGTTACAGTTGGACAGGAATTGTCTGCAGCAACTGTAATCAACACAAGCTTGAATTCAACAGTAGTTCTTTCTGCTGGTGATTCAGATGTAACAATTAAAGCAATGCAGAAGGGAACTGTTGATTCGTTGGCAGCTGGTTCTTCTGGTGTTGCAAAAACAGGTTTGAAAAAGAATTCTCTCAAAGCTTCTACAGTTGGCGATGAAGTAGCTGGTAATTCTAAAGGAACAGCTACTGCTTCTTCTCGTGCTTCTGAAGCAAAAGAAGATGTTGACTGGGACGAATAATAGGTTAGGAAGAATAACGGAATGAAAAAAGTAATTACATTTTTATCAATCTTAATGGCTTTAAGTTGCGTTGTATTTGCTGAAAAAAAAGCTTCATATACAGTTTCATCACTTACTGGAAAAGTAACTTACGAAGTTTCTAACGGTGAATGGGCAGATGTTAAAGCTGGTATGACACTTGATATTGATGCAAACGTTAATGTTGGTCTTAATTCTACATTGGTGGTTGAAAAAGATGGTGCAAAGTTCACTATCAAACCAATGAAAAAAGGAAAGCTTTCTGAGCTTGCTGCTGCCAATCTTAAAGGTGGTGTAAAAGTTGGTTCAAAAATCACACAGAGTGATATTGCAGATGCTTCTAAAAGAACTACAAAAGGTTCGGCAACTGCTTCATCACGTGCATCTGAAGCAAAAGCAGATGTGTTGTGGGAAGACTAATCTAGCTTAAAATTTATGAAAGGGGCTGGCCCAATAAGTAATGACTGTAGCGGTCATTGAGCCTGTCGAAATGACCATTGTACTAAATGTTGTGGTTTCGACAAGCTCAACCACCGCAGTTGTACTTTTGGACAGCCCTTTTTTTTAAGTAAAAAAAGGAAACATTATGTTAAAAAAATATCTTCATTTTATTATCCCGGTTATTTCTGTAGCTATATGTTCTCTTTTGTTGTTTACAACAATGGATAAAAAAGTTGCAGACTGGTTTCAGCGTCCATTACGTTCAACTGCCGAAGATAAACAGGTTGTAATGGTAAACGTAGACGATGATTCTGTAAATGCTATTGGTCGCTGGCCATTTTCTCGTGAAGTTTATGCAAAATCTCTTATGGTTCTTAAAGAGCTTGGTGCTGAATCAGTTGTATTCGATTTAAGCTTTGTAGATAAAAGTGAATCAAAGGTTGATGAACGCTATGTAAAAGAAGTGCTTCCTAAATACGTAGCAGACGGCTTTGAAACTATTGATGATAAAGTAATGCAGTATATGGGATATTTCTCTGGTCTTAAAGTTTCTGAGGATGAAGCTGAACAGGCCTGCTATGACATTCTTGATACTACTGCAACTGTAAAAAATACTCTGGAAACAAACATTTCCTATGTTATTGAATCTCAGGACTTGTCTCTTGCCCGTGCTATGAAGTACTTTGGCAATACTTATGTAACCCTGACTTTTGATGATTCTTCAGAAATTTCCGATGACTTCAACGACTATCTTAAAGATTATATTGCGTTGGATAATATTGAAGTTATTAATGATACAAAGACTCCGGTTGCCTCAAATGTTCTTCCAGCAATTGAAGAATTTATGACTCAGTCAAAGCGTGCAGGTTTTGTTAATGCCGATCCAGATAAGGATAACTACATGCGTCGTGTTAATCCTGTAGTTATTAAAGATGGAAAATATTACGGACAGCTTGTGCTTGTACCTCTTCTTAATCACTTTGGTAATCCAAAAATGATTATTACCAGCAGTACAATCACTCTTAAGGAATGTAAATTTGCCGATGGTTCAGTAAAGGATATCAAAATTCCTCGTGGAGAAGATGGAAGAATTATTCTTAAATATCCAAAAACCTTGTTCGTAAATTATAACGATACTTCTTTGTACAACATCTACCGTATTGCCTTGCTTGATGATGATATTAAAAATCAGCTTCAGTATCTGAATGATAATGGCTTCTTTGAAGTTTATGGAGAAAATGATGAAACTCCTTATGAGGCCTATAGTAATGTCGCATATATTCAGGACAGTCTTATGGAAGGTTCTGATGATTTTTCATTTGATGATTATATTTCCTATCGCAATGTTTTCTTCGAACTTTATGATGAATTCCTTTACAACGGTTATGATCAGATTCTTATTGATGGTTGGGAAGCAGATGAAGAACTTACTGAAGTGATTCGTGATAACTTTGCTATTTGCCGCAATACTTATAATAAAATTATAAATGCCCGTGAAAGCATTCAGCAGATTGTTCAGAACTCTATGTGTATTATTGGTACAAATGCTACAAGTACAACAGACTACGGTTTGAATCAGTATGAAGAGCATTATCCAAATCCAGGTGTTCACTATACTTTTGCAAACATGCTTCTTGCACAGGACTTTGTTGATGATGCTCCTGCCTGGGTTTCTGTTTTAATTGCGGCTATTCTTTGTCTTGCATACAGCTATGCCGCAAATAAGATTAAGAGTACTGGTAAGCAGATTATTTTAGGAATTACTTCCTTAGCTGTAACAATTCTTTTGATGCTTTTGTTTTTTGTCATAACTAGAAGATATCTGGGACTTGTAGTTCCATTTATGGCTTTGTTTGTTTCATTTGTTGCAAATACAATTGCAGGATTTATTACTGCTTCACACGATAAACGCTTTATTACAAACGCTTTCAGTCAGTGTTTGTCTAAAGAAGTAGTTGCCGACATTGTTGCAAATCCATCATCATTCAAGCTTGGTGGTCAGCGTCTTGAAATGACAGCTATGTTTACAGATATTCAGAAATTCTCTTCTTTCTCTGAACTTCTTTCTGCCGGTCAGCTGGTTGCTTTACTTAACTACTACCTTACAAAAATGTCAGACATTATTATGGATGAACGTGGAACTGTAGATAAGTACGAAGGAGATGCAATTATTGCTTTGGTTGGTGCGCCTGTAAAAATGGAAGATCATGCTCAGCGTGCTTGTGCAGCCGCAATAAAAATGAAGAAAGCTGAAGTTGAAATGAACAAAGAAATTCATGAAATTGCCGCTGGTGAAAAGCCTGAGGAAATGGATGAAGAACTTTATTCGGCTTTCAAGATTATGGTTGAAAATCAGAAAACAATCTTTACACGTATTGGTTTGAACTCAGGCGAAATGATTGCCGGATATATGGGTTCTGAAAATAAAAAGAACTACACTATGATGGGAAATAATGTAAACCTTGCCAGCCGTCTTGAAGGTGTAAACAAGCAGTATCACACAAGTGGTATTATGATTAGTGAAGCTACTCGTAATCTTCTTGGTGACCGCTTCCTTGTGCGCAGTTTGGATCGTGTTCGTGTAGTAAACGTTAATACTCCAATTCGTCTTTACGAACTTATTGATGAAAAAGAATTATGTTCAGAAGATAAAATTGCATATTTTGCAAAATGGGAAGAGGCATTGAAGCGTTTTGAAGAAAAAGAATATGCCGCCGCTGCAGATATTATGAATAAGCTTTTGAATAAAAATCCAAAAGACGCAGTTGCCCGTTACTATTTAAGTTTGATAAATAATTTCTTCTTAAAAGGAACATACCCAACAGACAAAGATGATGTTGGTGTAGACTTCAATCCAGAAGAATTTGTATTTAAGCTGTTGCAGAAATAACTACAAAAAAATTGGTACGCCAATGTCAGTCATCGGTGTATCACTCTTTTTTGGTACGCCAATGTCAGTCATCGGTGTACCACTTTTTTTTGGTACGCCAATGTCAGTCATCAATGTATCACTTTTTTTTGGTACGCCAATGTCAGTCATCAATGTATCACTTTTTTTTGGTACGCCAATGTCAGTCATCAATGTACCACTTTTTTTTGGTACACCAATGACTGACATCAGTGTACCACTTTTTTATTCTCATAAGTCACATAGTTATATCTAATACCACACTCAGTGTGTTCAGCCTGAACAGTCTTTGTCCAGGCTTTTTTATTTAATTCAGGAAAAAATCTGTCTCCCTCAAAATTATGCAAAATCTCTGTGGCATAGATTTTATTGCAGTAAGGCATAGCTTGTTCGTAAATTTCCTGGCCACCAGCAATCAGCACCTCGTCATTACTGCACATTTCTACCGCCTCTTTCAGAGAGTTAGCAAGCAGACAGCCCTCAGGTACAGTTTTCAGACTTTTAGAAACAACTACAATTGTGCAGTAGGGCAGTGCCTTCCCGATTTCTTCGAAAGTTCTGCGTCCCATGATTACTTTTTTACCCTTGCAAATCTCTTTAAAACGATTGCGCTCAGAAGGCAGTTTCCACGGAATTACCCCCTGAGCACCAATCACTCTATTTAAAGAATAAGCAACTAAAATTGACAGATTCTTATTTATCATTTCTTTCTATTAAACTTCTACATGTACCATAGTAGCAATTTTCTGTGGCTGTGCATTTGCATAAACACTTCTATTGTTTTTATATGGATTTTTAAAGTTATTAAGGTGAGATTTAATCTGCTCAATATGAACACGAAGTAAATCCCTATTGATTTCATTCTGTTTAAGAACTTTGTTCTGGAGATCAGAAAGTTCACCCTGTATTCTTTGAATTTCAGCATCATCTGTTGCAGACTGCATTTTAGAAGAATTACGGTACATTTTTGACATAGGAACAATGACTTTTTGAAGGTTTGCAAGATTTTTTACAACCTGCTGTTCCAGTTCTGTGTGTGCCAATAATTTTTCAGGATCTTCTTCTGTAATAGAATCCTGTTGTTTTTCAAGAACATTAAGATATTCCTGAAATTTACTGCGCTGCTGTTCCAAAAGTTTCTTAAAGTTCTTTAATAAAGCAACTCTTTCGTTTAATTCTTCCTGTGAAATTTCTGCCATTTGTATCTCCTCCCAAAAAAATTGCTTACCCTACGATGTTCAATGCGTTTGCAACTTTTGCTGCCGGCGCATTTGCAGTGCTGTTTGCAATTACTCTCCAGGATTCTGCAAGTTCATTAAGCATTTTAAGTACAAACTGGAGTTTTGTTTTATTATGATTAATAGAAACGTCCATTAATTCTTCATTAAAATAAACATATAAAGACATAAGGTTTCGAGCTATGTCGCCGCCTTTTTCCATATCAAGTGATACCTGAAGCTCAGTTACAATAGACTGTGCCTTCTGAATAAAAATTCCGAACTGTTCAATATTTGCAGTTTTGATTTTATCTTCTGCATCAAAAAGATTCATAGCAGAATTAAGATTTTTAATTGCTCCTTCGTACAATAATACAACTAATCTACCCTGACTTGCAGTATTTACATTATTTCTCTGATAAGCGGTATAAGCGTTTGGATATCCCATATCCTGCCTCCTTTTATTTTGTGATCCCTGAACTTGTGGAAGGGTCCTCTTCTCTGATTTTCGGATATAAAAAAAATTACTTTAGAGAAAATTACAATAATTTAATTTTTTTTGTGTGGAATTCTTCAGTCTTTTTTTATATATTTATATAGTAGTAACTTTGAGGAAAATATAATGGCTGAAAATCAGAACGAAGAACCTAAAAAAAATGAAGATGAAAATGATCCATATAAATTTTTTAAATTTGCAGGACCAGAAGATAATAAAGACGATAAAGATAGAAAGAAGAAAAAAGGCAAGATGCCATTCTGGCCAATTCTTCTCATAACTTTACTTGCAATAGCTCTTGTTGATGTATTTGTTTTTTCTAAATCAGATAATCTTATTGATTTCTCTGAGTTTCGGGAAAAAGTAATAAGCGGCGAAATTGTTTATGTGGAACTTGGGGAAAGCTATATTGTAGGTTATTCTCAGGCTGTTGAAAAAACTGAATCAGGAGGAAAAGGTTTACAGCTTTATCCTGTTCAGTCTCAAACAAATCGTCGTCAATACAAAACTGCTGCTGTTTTAATGCAGAGCTTTATTTCTCTTCTTGATGAGCAGCATGTTTCTTATAAATTCGTAGCTAAACAGAATAATTATATAGTACAGCTTCTTATCAATCTTATTATTCCATTTGGAATTATTTTTATTATGTACTTCTTCTTGTTCCGTAAAATGGGCGGAGGCGGAGGCGGTGGAATGGGCAGCATTTTCAATGTTGGCTCAAGCCGTGCTAAAGTTGTTGAAGAAGGAAAAATTAAGACTCGTTTTACAGATGTTGCTGGTGTAGATGAAGCAAAAGAAGAACTTGTGGAAGTTGTTGATTTCTTAAAGTCTCCTAAAAAATATACAGACATTGGTGGTAAGATTCCTAAGGGGGTTCTTCTTGTAGGTGACCCAGGAACTGGTAAGACTCTGCTTGCCCGTGCAGTTGCAGGAGAGGCTGGCGTTCCATTCTTCAGTATTTCTGGTTCAGACTTTGTTGAAATGTTTGTTGGTGTTGGTGCCAGCCGTGTTCGTGATTTGTTCAAGCAGGCTCGTGAAAAGGCTCCATGTATTGTATTTATTGATGAAATTGATGCTTTGGCAAAATCTCGTGCCAATGGCTTTAGTTCAAATGATGAACGTGAACAGACATTGAACCAGCTTCTTGTAGAAATGGACGGTTTTGACAATGAAAAAGGTCTTATCATCCTTGCAGCTACAAACCGTGTTGATGTCCTTGATCCAGCTATTCTCCGTCCTGGCCGTTTTGACCGTCAGGTTCCTGTTGAAAAGCCTGATGTAAAAGGTCGTGAAGATATTCTCCGTATCCACGCTAAGAATGTTAAGCTTGATAAAGATGTTGATTTTGAATCTGTAGCACATGGAACAACTGGTTTTGCCGGTGCTGATTTGGCAAATGTTGTAAACGAAGCCGCTTTGCTTGCAGTTCGTAATGGCCGCAAGAAAGTTATAATGGAAGATTTCAACGAGGCTATTGATAAGGTAAGCATCGGACTTAAGAAAAAATCTCGCAAAGATAATAAAAAGGAAATGCGCCTTGTTTCAGTTCACGAAACAGGTCATGCCTTGATTGGTGCATTTACCCCTGATCATGAGCCTGTAAATAAGATTACAGTTGTTCCTCGTTCTCACGGAGTTGGCGGATTTACACAGTACCGCGAGGAAGAGGAAAAGAACTTCATGACTCGCAAAGATATTATCAATGAAGTAGATGTAATGCTTGGCGGTCGTGCTGCAGAACAGATTATTCTTGAAGATATTTCTACGGGCGCTTCCAATGATATTGCTCGTGCTACTGAACTTGTAAAACGTATGATTACTGATTTTGGTATGTCTGATAAATTTAAGAATATGACACTTGGTAAAGGTGTACTTGGTAGTCGTGGTGGTGAACCAACTTTAGTTCGCGAATTTTCAGAATCTACTCAGAATTATATTGATGAAGAAATTGCCCGTATTATGAATGAACGTTATGAACATGTTCTTCAGGTTCTTACTGAACATAAAGATTTAATAGAATATATTTCTACACGTCTGCAGGAAATTGAAACAATGGACGGAAAGGAATTCTATGACATCGTAAAGGGTGAACAGCACTGTAAGGAATTGCAGTCTCCAGCTGACTCTTCGGTAAGCTCAGAGACCGCAGCAACTGATGAGCAGCAAACTGTGGTTGGTGAATCTGTCGAACCTCCTGAGGGTGAATAACAGTACCAGGTAATTGTCGGACTTGACCCGACAATCTATACTTCACTTTTATATAAATTCACGATATAATGCACAGATATGAAAAAATTAATTTTATCTATCTGTGCATTGTTTTTTGTATCTATTTTATCTGCACAGTCCATTACAACTGCAAGTGCATACTTTAAAACTATATCTGAATATTACGCAACAATTAAGGATTATGAAGTTGATTTCGAAATAACTGTTGAAAAGACTGAATCTGCAGGAAAACTTTCTTTTAAGGCACCAGATTTACTTCGTATGGATTATACAAATCCAGAAGAACAGGTTATTTGTTTTAATGGAGATATGCTTACTATATACCTTCCAGAATCATCTGCTGTTCTTCAGCAGCAGGTTTCAACAGAAAATTCCGGAGCTGCCAGTCTTTCAACTCCACAAGGACTTTCAATGATGTCCCGCTATTATACTGTAGCCTATGAAACTGGACAGACTGCAGAACCTCTTGATGAAGGTTCTGATGAAATGGTAGTAAAATTTATTCTTTCAAGAAAAAGTGCCGCAGAAGCATTCCGCTATATTAAAGTTGCTGTGAATGAACAGACTAAACTTATCCGTCGTATTGAAGCAGTAACTCCAAAAGGCGAAGAATTTATTTTCAATTTTTATGATTACAAGCTTAATCAGGATTTGACAGATCAGCGTTTTATTTATGATGCGCCATCTTCTGCAAATAACTATAATAACTTCTTGTATTCGGAGTAGGATCGTATGGAAAGTTATGGAGAACTCCTGAAGAAGGCTCGTGAAGAAAAAAATCTTGATTTAGACAGAATCAGCCGTGAAGTTTCAATAGAAAAACGTTTTCTTGAAGGTCTTGAAAATGAAGACAGCGGTGTTTTTCCTGGAGAAGCATATCTTGCAGGTTTTTTAAGGAATTATTCAAATTATCTTGAGCTGGACACAGAATATGTCCTTAAGCTTTATAAAAATAAGCAGATTCAGGAATCTTCGGTTCCAGAAGGACTTTATGTAAATCATTCTAAGAAGAGTTTCCCATTCTTTATAATTCCAGTTGCACTGGTTGTGATTGTTATTGCAGTTGTAGGAATTCTTCTTTTTACACGCAATAAAAAAGAAGTGGAATCTAATGTTGTCGTTTCCAGTGGAATGCAGAAACGTCAGTATGAGCTTGATGATACAAAATTTATTCAGCGAGTATATAAAGGCGATCAGCTTATGATTCCTACAGAAAATAATGGGAAAATAATTCTTACTGTTCGCGATACTCTTTCATCTTTTGGTATTGATACTCCATCTGGAGTTTATTATGTAGAACTTTCAGAAGAATCAGAAATCGACATTAATGGTGATAATGTTTCGGATATGATAGTTTATGTTTCTGATATTTCTTCTACAGATGAAACACGTGGTGCCGAGATTAATGTTCTTTTGCGTCATGGTCTTTCTCGTGAAGTTACAGCTGTTGTTGATGATGAAATTCCATTTGCATCAGAAATCAAGTCTAAGCATCCTCAGAAGGTAATTCTTGAAGATAATCGTGCTTATCCATTTACAATTAATGCTAGTTTCCGAGGACCTTGTTTGTTCCGTGATAAAGTAGATAATGCAGACTCTGTTGAAGGTTACTTCAATCGTGGTGATGTATTTACGGCTACACCACATAATGGAATTCGCCTATGGATTTCTAATAATAATACTGTAAAATTTACAATTATTGCTGATTCTAAATCATTTGATCTTGATATCGGTGTGGCCGGCCAGGTTTTCGTTGAAGATATTAAGTGGATAAAAGATACAGACGGAAAATACAAACTGGTGGTAATTGAACTTGACTAAGTTTTTTATAGATCAGCACGGATGTGCTAAAAATCAAACTGACGGTGAACTCCTTGTCGGATATCTTGAAAAAAATGGTTTTGAATATACACATAATCCAGAAGAAGCTGCATTTATCATTGTAAATAGTTGTGGCTTTATTGAATCTGCAAAAAAAGAGTCTATTGATGCCATTTATGCAATAAAATCTTCATATCCTGCTTCAAAAATAATCCTTACTGGTTGTCTTGCCGAACGTTATTCTCAGATGTTATATGATTCTATGCCAGAGCTTGATGGAGTTTTTGGAAATGGAGATCTTTCTAAGATTGGTGATTTTATGAAATCGGTTCAATCTGAAGGAAGAAGTTTAAAAACTTATGAACAGTCTGGAGTATGCGGTGGTGAACGACCTCTTCTTTTCAATTTTCCTGCTTCTGCTTATGTAAAAATTACAGAAGGCTGTTCTAATCATTGTTCTTTCTGTGCAATTCCATTAATCCGTGGTGAACTTAGGAGCCGTCCTGTTGCAGAAATCCTTGAAGAAATTAAAAAACTTATTTCAGACGGCGTATACGAAATCAACCTTATTGGTCAGGATTTAGCTGCTTACGGAACAGAAGAATGTTTTTCATCAGATATTCCGGGCAGCGAAAAAGGATTTGCAATTTCTCCTTTGGCCCAGCTTTTTGAAAAAATATCAGAAATCCCCGGTGATTTTATAGTACGACCATTATATATTCATCCAGATCATTTTAAGCTTGATATTCTGGAAGTGATGAAAAAAGATAGTCGTTTCCTTCCATATTTTGATATTCCATTCCAGAGTGGTGATGATGAAATTATTCTTGCAATGAACCGTACTGGAAGTGCAAAAAAATATATTGAACTTGTAGATTCTATTCGAAGAGTTTTCCCAGAAACAGTTCTTCGTACGACTTTTCTTACAGGTTTTCCTGGGGAAAAAAACAAGTCTGCAGAAAACACTCTGAATTTTTTGAATGCTATTCAACCTGACTGGTCTGGATGTTTTCCTTATAGCCGTGAAGAAGATACTCCAGCTTACAGTATGAAGGGTAAAGTTTCTGAAAAAACTGCACAGAAACGGGCAGAAAAACTGGAAGAGCTTCAGACCCAGATTACAACCTCAAAACTGGAAAAATATATTGGAAAAGAATATAAAGTGCTGGTGGAGGAAATAATCCATCTGGATACAGAAACTGCAGAAGATGCCTCTGAGGGGCTGGCAATTGGTCGAGCATGGTTCCAGGCCCCGGATGTTGATGGTACAGTTGTTATTCGCTATGACCTTGATATGCCAGAAGAAGTGGCTGCTGTAAAACCGGGAAATGTGATTTCTGTAAAGATTATTGCAAGTACAGGTGTAGATCTTGATGGTCGCTATACAAAACTTATAAAAGAATTCAAAGGAAACGAGGGGAGAAAATACATCTTGTAATGTATTTTATTCGGGGAAATGAAAAATATTGCAGTTCTAATTCCAAGTTTTACAATTGAATATAGTATTGGCATATTAGATGGGATTTATGATTATTTTATTGATAAAGATGTAAATGTGATTATTGCCCATACAAAATTTTCGCACAGCAAAGTCAGTCCTTTTGATTATCAATATTGGAGTTCTGTGGATTATGTAAAGGCAAAAGATATTGATGGTTACATTATAGTATCTGGACTTTATGTATCATCAATAAGTATGAAGGAATTTGATTCGATTATTGAATCCTTAGGCCCTAGACCTGTAGTTTCTATTGGTGTTAATTCTGACAGAAAAAATGTATATACAGTTCAAGCTGATTGTGATGAAATATACTTTGATATTGTAAAGCATCTTAAAGAAAAACATGGATGTAAAAAAATTGCATTTTTTTCTGCCAACAGTTCTGATTCTGCTGAGGCTTTGGCCCGTTACAATGCTTTTGTAAAAGCCATGAAAGACAACAAGCTTCCGTTTGACCCAGGTCTTGTTATGGATGGAAATTTTACAGATTTTACTGCAGAAGAGCAGTTGCTGGCTAAATATAAGAATAAAGCGGACATTGATTTTGATTCTATAGTTTGTGCTAATGATTCAATGGCAGCTGGTTGTGTTCGTGCCTTGCAGTCTCTTGGAGTTTCTGTTCCAGATGAGATTAAGGTTGTTGGTTTTGATGATGCAGTTGTTTCACGAATCTTAAATCCAAAGCTTTCTACAATAAATCAAAATATCTCTATGCAGGGGTTTAGAGCTGCAGAGCTTATGAATGAAATCCTTACAGGGAAAAAATGTGATAAAGATGTTTATGTACCATTAGAAGCAAGATTCCGACAGTCTTGTGGCTGTATTTCATGTGCTGATAATAGTCATGTTTATATGGATACTAATGGAAAGGCCGAAGAAGATGGTTATTCTACGGTTCAGGCAGCTGGGCAGTTCTTTGCCGATATGAATGAAAAGAACAACCTTATGACCCTTATGGATACATTGAGTTGTTCAAATACTCTTAAGCAGTTCTTCTATAATCTTAGATATCTTGCAGAACAATGTGATATGCCGGAAGTATATATCAATCTTTTTAAGGATGTAATTTATAATGATCCTGAAGATGATTTTGAAATGCCGGAGCAGCTTGAACTAGCAATGTTGTGTGATTTGGAAAATAATGTCCATACTTTTAAACCTGGGGTTATTTTTAATCCAAAAGAATGTTTCTTTGCTTCAAGAAGTGTAAAATCAAAGCCTGGTATCTATATAGTTCATCCGATTTTTGCCTGTGAAAACAGTTACGGATGTATGTTCTGTAAAATTAAGAATAAGAATTTTGCAGATTACATTGTTCATCTTAAGATTATTGTTAACTCAATTGCTCAATCCTTCGATTATACAAATCAGATTACACAAGCAGAAAATCTGAAAAATGCTAATACGGATTTGCATAAGCAGTCACGCACAGATGAACTTACTAAAATTCTGAATCGTCGTGGATTTATAGAACAGGGGCAGGCCGCTCTTGACCTTATGCAGGAAATCGATAAGGCTGGTGTTATTTTCTTTGCTGATATGGATGGTCTTAAAATTATTAATGATACATATGGCCATGAAATGGGAGATAAAGCAATCAGACTTCAGGCTGAAGTTTTAAAATCTGCCTTCCGTTCTACAGATATTGTAGGTCGTCTTAGTGGAGATGAATTTGGAGTTGTTGCTGTAGGAATGAATTTAAGTCAGGTTAATCAGATAAGACTTAAGGTTCAGTTACTGGCAGAAAAAATTTCAAAAAATAATGATTTGCCATTCATTTTGTCCTGCAGTATTGGTGCTGTTGATTTACAGAAATCCAGTGTATTAAAGAGGCTGCTTTCAGAGGCAGATAAAGAACTTTACGAAGAAAAACGAAAGAAACGAAATGCAAGATTATCTCTCAATACTAAATGATGAACAACGGGCTGCTGTTGAACAGACAGGTGCTCCGCTTTTAATTCTTGCAGGAGCTGGTTCCGGCAAAACCAGGGTTATTACTACAAAAATAGCATATTTAATCTCGGAAAAAAATGTGGACCCATGGTCAATTTTGTCTGTAACCTTTACAAAAAAGGCTGCAAATGAAATGCGTGAACGTGCCATTGCTATTGATGAACGGGCAAAAGATGTACAAATAAGAACCTTTCACTCTTTTGGTTCCTGGTTTTTACGCCGCTATGCTGACGCTGCAGGTCTGGAATCGAATTTTACAGTTTACGATGATTCGGATATGGCTACTCTTATAAAAAAAGCCGTTCCTTCTCTTTCACAAAAGGAAGTTAAAACTGCAGTAAAACAGATTTCTCTGGCAAAAGATTATTGTCTTACACCAGAAGATGATCTTTCAGTTTTGAGCAGTGAATTCGATATTAATGAAATTTACTCTGAGTATCAGAAGCGATTGCGAGCAACTGGAAATGTTGACTTTGGTGATTTGATTATGTTGCCAGTTCAGGTTATAGAACGGAATCAGGATATTGCAGATTATATTCATCATCGTTTTAAAGTAATCATGGTAGATGAGTATCAGGATTCCAATATTGCTCAGTATAAGCTTCTTCAGAAGCTGTCTGGCGTTGAAGAAGGAAATGACTGTTATGTTTGTGTAGTTGGTGATGATGATCAGTCAATTTATCGTTTCCGTGGCGCAGAAGTACAGAATATTCTTTCCTTTCCAGAAAAATTTCCTGGTACTGAAATTATCAGATTGGAACGTAATTATCGTTCAACTGGCAAAATTCTTAATGCAGCTAGTCTTGTGGTTAAGAATAATCAAAACCGTCTTGGGAAAACTCTTGTTGCTGATCGTGGAGAAGGTGGAAATCCTGTGCTGGCTTTTCTTGGAGATCAGAATCAGGAGGCTACCTTTGTTGGAGATTTAATAAAAAAATCTACAGAAGCAGGTTCAAGGTATTCAGATTGGGCTGTATTATACAGAACTAATGCTCAATCTTTAGGTTTTGAAAAAGAGTTTATCCGAAGAAAGATTCCATATGTGGTTGTAGGGTCCCTTAAATTTTATGAGCGGGAAGAAATAAAAGATGCACTTTCATATCTGGCATTGTGTGCTAATCAGAAAGATGAAATTTCTTTCCGTCGTGTAATTAATAAACCAACTCGTGGAATTGGAGAAAAAACACAGGATAGAATTATGGAAGCCGCAGTTAGCTTAGATGCTGATGGAAATCCAGTTTTTGAAAATCTTCTGGAAACTACATCCAGACTTATTCCAGAACTTTCCAAAAAAGCTGCTGAAGGTGCAAAACAGTTTGTTGAATTTTTTTCTACAGTGTTAGGCTGTTTTGATAAGGATAAAAAGCTTTCTGATTTTATTGAACGTGTGATTCAGGATTCTGCCTTGGATGAGTTTCATAAGGCTGGGGATGAAATTGATGGAACTACAAGGGTTCAGAATCTTCAGGAGCTTGTAAACAGTGCTGTTCCATATGAATGTTCTATGGAAGGACTTCTTGCTTTTCTTGATGCAATTAATCTGGACAGAACTTTGGAAAAGGAAAATGAAGTTGATTTGGATAATGCAGTAACTCTGATTACTCTTCATAATACAAAAGGTCTGGAGTATAACAAGGTTGTAATCACAGGTCTGGAAGAAGGTGTTTTTCCACGTCAGGATAAAACTGCCTTTGATTTGGAGGAAGAGCGTCGTTTGTTTTATGTAGGAATTACCCGAGCAAAAGATGAACTGTATGTAACTGCATCAAGTAAACGACTTATGTACGGAAGCTGGCAGTTTATGCGTCCAAGTCCTTTTTTAAAGGAAGCAAAGGATGCTTTTAAAATAATAGGTCAGGCTCCCTTTGGATTTACAAATGGAGGCTCAGGTTTTAGAGCATACGGAAATAGTTCTTCTTTTGGAGGCAGCGCTTCAAATCCTCTTATGGAAAAATGGAGTAAGGGTACAAAACTTTATCATGATGATTATGGATATGGCGTTGTGGTTTCTGCCAGAGATAATGATTCTGAATTTGTAATTGAAGTACAATTTGAAAATGGAGCCAGAAAGAAATTTCTGCCAAAGTATCAGTCTAAATCATTAACATTAATTAAAGATTAATAATAAAAAATTATTATCTTTTGATTAGTGACAAAAGTAAATTTCTAAAGTAAACTGATTGGTAATTAAAAATAATTTCAAAATATTTATACTATCAGAGTGATTTAGATGGCAAAACAAAGACTAAGAGTAGGCTTAGTTATTGATTATATAATCTCAGATTATTCTCAGGTTATTATAAGTGGTATTAGAGAGGCTTGCTCAGAGATTAATGCTGAATTATACATTTTTCCAATAGCGGAAATGCATAATATTCATTCAACTTATGATTATCAGAATCTGGCTGTAACAGCGTTAATTACCTCAAAAAATCTTGATGGAATTATATTCTGTTCTGGTACTCAGATGCATCATCTTACAAAAGCAGAACTGGTTTCCTATCTTAAATCTTTTGCTCCACTTCCAGTTGTTAATCTGTCTTTGGAAATTCCAGGAATCCCTTCTATTGTAGTTGAATGTTACAATGCCTATAAAGTTTTAATCCATAATCTTATTGATGTTCAAAAATGTGATAACTTTGTTGTTGTTGGTGTAAAGGGGAATTCTGCCGAAGCAAAAAGTCGTACTAAATATATAAAAGAAATTGTTCAGGAAAAGGGAATTCCTTCAAGTAATTTCACTTTGTTAAAGGCTTCTTTTCATTATTCGGATACTCTTGAATGCCTTGAACAGTATTATGCAGAAACTGGTGAATTTAAGTTTAATGCACTTATTTGTCTTAATGATGAAATGGCTTACGGTGCACTTTTGTTCTGTAAAAAACATGGATTCCGTATCCCGGAAGATTTAGTTCTTGTAGGTTTTGATGATTTGGAAAATTCACCATGTTGTTTCCCTTCATTAACATCCATTAATCAGCAGCTGTTTGAGCAGGGCAGAAAAGCAGCTCTTATACTTTTTGATTTTATTGCAGGCAAGAATGTAGATAAGCTTACGATAATCGAAGCAAAAACTGTTCTTCGTGATTCTACCTGCAGAAAAGGTTACGGCAAGGAACTGGAAAATAATGATTTCTGTTACATTGACAATCGTTCAAAGAGTGAAATTTTCATTCATAACTCCGGAACTGAATGGTATCTGAAAAAAACTCAGCTTTATCAGATTGCGAATTTCTATACCGAAATGCAATACAATATGACCGTTGAGCAGCTTCGATCCCGCATAAATGATGATATTCGTTCTTTTGGAATTTCAGCTGGTGCAGTTGTTCTTTATGAAAAACCGGTAGAAATGGCCACTCCATTTGATTATTTCAACTTGCCTCATAAGGCTTCGGTTTTTTCTGCTTTTGATGATACAATCGGCTGCAATACAAATAATAATTCCCATACATATAAGTTTGACCCTAATTCCAATATGATACCAGATGGAATCCTTAATGCAAATTCTGAGGGTTTGTTTGTAATCTCTTTATTTCATAATACTTTGCAGTATGGTTATATGATTATTCGTCCTGGTGTTTATGATACTTCGGTATATGATCTTCTTACAAAAATCATGTCCACAATTATATCAAGTACATATTCATATTCACTTATGGATAAAGAAAAAAATAAGTTCCGTGCTAAATATGATAAGCTTGATGTTATTGCCCGTACAGATGAATTGACAGGTTTGAACAATCGTCGAGGCTTGTATGATCTTGGACAGATTACTTTGAACTTTGCTAAGACTATGAAGCAGAGCGGTATGATTGTTTACTGCGATATGGATGGACTTAAAAAGATAAATGACACCTTCGGTCATGAATCTGGTGACAGAGCAATTGTTGCAGAATCTATAATTCTACGTGGTAATTTCCATTCAAATGATATTATTTCCAGAATTGGTGGAGATGAATTTGCAATTATTTGTCCTGGTCTTACAAAGGAAGCCTTTCAGAAAATTCAAAGTCAGGTTGATGTAGATTGTGACAAATGGACAGAGGATAATAATTCCCCATTTAATCTATCTATAAGTATGGGGGCTGTTACATATCCATCAACAAAGGTTGGATATCAGATTACTCCATTGCTGGCAGAGGCTGATAAGGTTTTGTATAAAATCAAACGTGAGAAAAAGCTTAACGCCAGTCGCGCTGAATGTAAGTAGCTCTTGGACGGGCTGTTATATCTACACGGCGGTTCTGAGCACGACCTTCTTCAGTAGCATTTGAAGCAACTGGCATAGTACCGCCGTAACCTTTATAAGTAAAAATCTTCTTATCAAGACCTTCACCAATTAAAGCATTCATCACTGTTCTTGTACGTTCAATGGAAAGATTCAATTGACCTACAGGCTTTCCTACATCAGCAGTATGTCCTTCTATAAGTACAGTATAACCGTCATCCATTAAAAGCCCTTTAAGATTCTCCGCAATAAGTTCAATTCTCTGTTTTTCAGATGGAAGTAAGTCTGGAGAGTCAGGATAAAATTTCAAATCAACAGAAAAAAGAATTCCATCTATTGAATCTGAAACAGTGATTCCCGGAACTTTATTCTCGTAGAAATATTGTTTGATTGCGTTGTACTGTATGTAGTACGTTGTATCTTTTTCAGGAACAGAAATATCATATATAAGATTTGGCTTATCAAGAAGAACGACAATTTTTCCTTCTTTCAACAGCTGAACATTTTCTGGAACAGTAAGAATTTTCAGAGCATCTTTGTGTTTGATAATCGGGTCAGTTCTGTTTCGACCATATACTTCAGTCGCTTTTATATACAGAGGGTCCAGCCCAATTCTATCGGCATAATCTGCTTCATTTTCAGAATAGTGATAACCTACCAGGCCCATGCTTTCTACAATTGCAGGGTCCGCATTGTTTTTTTCATAAATACGGTTCATCTGATCGTCCCAGATTTGTGGGAAAAAACATGGTGAGATTTCGCTGGTAACATATTCGCCGTGAACAGGGTATGAGCCACGTGCATCTATAATGATTCCTGTGTATGGGCGTGAAGCTACATATTCAATTGGTTTTTCTGGATTATATGCATAGGTATGGCGGATTAGTAATTTACTTAAATCCTTTACGTTTACAGTGTTTGTTGTGCGAAGAAATGCCATATCTTTTGTGAAAACGTCAGGGGTTTTGTATCCCCCCATAATGAAGTTGTATACTTGATCCAAAGAGAGTTCGTCTGCAATTACTGTGTCTGAAAGATTTTTTTCCGAATTTTCAAAAAGGGAAAGTAGGGCAGGCTGAATAAGTGGAGGCATTTTAGATTTTATCTGGAAAGAGGCTGTCTTTTTTCCTGAAGGCATCTGAAGATTTGCTTTTTCTGTGTTTAATGAAATATCAGTTTTAAACTCTCTTGTAATCCAGTTTATTGAACTGATTGCTTCAACTGATGTATTTCCATTTTCTGCAAATAATGCACTTGCTGCGAATAAAATCAGGAAAACTAAAAGACTTTTTTTAGCCATTAGAGTCTTCTCCTTTTTAGGTATAATTAGAGATTTCTTACTATATTAATCGGATTATTTTGCAGGAATATAAAGAACTTTTCCTATCTTTAATATGGCGTTTTCTTTAATATCATTCAGTTCGCAAATAGAATTTACTGTAACTCCGTATCTGCGGGAAATAGACCAGAGAGAATCGCCGGCTACAACTGTATATTTAAATGGAAAATCAATAGGGGTTAATTTTGCGATTGCATCCAAAGCTGATTTTTCCATTCCTAAAGGTAATCTGATTTTTGATTCTTTAGCTGGATGAGTCATACCTCTTGTGTAAGATGGATTCAAACGTTTTAGACTTGCAGGTTCTATACGCAGTTCCTGTGCCAGTTGAGAAATGGAATAGGCTTTTTTTACAGTTATGTAATCAAAATTTCCATTTTTTTCATTCTCAAGAATTTCAAACTCTTCTTTATGGTCAGGTAAATCTATACCATAGTAATCACTATTTATAGCCAGATCTGCAATTGCAATAAGCTTTGGAACGTAATCTGCAGTTTGTTGTGGCAGAAGCTTATGATCAACCAGATACCAGAAATCTTTTTCTTCAGCTTTTCTAAGGACTTTGTTCATTGCTCCAACGCCACAGTTATATGAGGCAATTGCAATCAACCAGTCATTAAAATAATTATAGTTATCGGTTAGCTTGCGGAGTGCAGCATCTGTGGATTTCCAAGGGTCCAGGCGTTCATCTACAAATTCATTTAGAGTAAGAAAGGGCCATACGCTGTTTGCCATGAACTGCCACATTCCAATTGCTCCAGATTTAGATTTTGCGTTTGTTTTATAATTTGATTCAACAACAGGAAGGTATTCAAGAATTTCGGGCATTTCTTTTTCCTGGATTGCCTTGCGAACGTAAAGTCTGTATTCCATTGCTGATTCAAGATATGAATAAAGTAGTTTAGACCATTTTTCAGTAAGATATTGCTTTCGGAATTTTTCTACTTCCGGGCGGTCAAGAATTTCATCCGGGACTATTCCCAATGAAATTCTAACGGGTTTTTCTTCTTCATTATTTTCTTCAAAGCTTTCATCATCCTGAGAATTTTCAGCTTCTGTTTCCGAGGTTTCTGTAGCTGCCTGTTCCAGTGTGTCTGCTGCAAAAGATTCTAGAGAAGGAATTTCTTCCATTATAACAGGTTCCAATTCAGGCGAATCTTCTGAAAACAGGAAACAAGCTGTTAAAAGAGAAATAGAAAGAGTAAAAATAAGCCTTTTCATTAGAGCTTGTTTCCCAGGTAAATGCCGGCCCATTCCCAGTTGCCATGAATATCAGGATCAATAGGGAAGTTTACTTTTCTGAAGTATAAATACCATATAGAAACATAACTGTTCCAACCCCAGGTTCTCAAATATGCTTCATTAGGGTTGGAAGCTTCGTCAAGGTTTTCGCTGAATCGGATTCTTTTTCCTCTTGCCCAAGAGCCCATAGGAGTTTCCTCCTGTGAGTTGGCATCGTTCTCATCCTGTTTCCATGACATTGTAAAGAAGTTAACCTTAGCCTTGTATTTATCAAGTCTGTTCCAGTTATGATCGCGAATAGCTTTTTTTACAGCGGCTTCAAGTTCTGGAAGGCTGGAGAATGTCCAGTCTTTTGAGGAATTGTTGAAGTCTACAAGATGGCGGGCATTTTTATATGCATCAGGTTCACCGGCAATCTGAATTGTTGTAGCATCTGGCTGTTCCAGAAACAGAGAATAGGTTTTAAGGGCCTGATCCCATTGGCTGTCCTTTTCGTATTCAAGAGCAAGTCTGAGATAAAGTTCTGTAGTGTTAACATTCTGAGGAAATCGGTTAATCAGTTCGTTGAAATATTTGATTCTATGTGCCGGTGTTTTACTGATTTGAATAAGATTCTGCAAGCACATAAAATGAACAGAATTTCCCTTTACAAGTAAATCCTGACTTTGCTGCAGAATACGGTCAAAATAATATTCTGCAACAGGCTCTGCACCAGTAGAAAGGTATGCGTAAGCAATCATTAACAGCCAGTATGAGTTGTACATATCAGTTGGATTTTCTTCTACCCAGTTTGTTAAAAATAGAATCAGCCCCTGATAATCCTTTTCGGAAAGATAGTTGTTTGCCATCTGATTAATGATAGAATATCGTTGTTTTTCATTAAGTGTCTGAGTTATCAGCAGTTCCTGAAGTTCTGCCTGATTATTGTTTGCAACAGTCTTTTTTTCTGCTGTCTGATTTGTCTTGCATGCTGAAAATAAAATGGAAATTATGCACAGGAATATAGGAAGATTTCTTCTGAATTTCATGTTTTTGAATTTAGCATAGTGAATTGTTATTGTAAAGATTAAATATTACGAGTATTATTGGTATAGTCGTCCGTAATAATTTTTTTTACTTAGGAGAAGATAATTGAAAGATGTAAGGGATTCAAAATTATTAAACATTCTTGTTCCGTGTGGCATAGCTTTAGTTTTATTTTTTCTTCTTTTCTCCTTTACTAATTCTACTGGAAGAACACAGGAGATTATTTCTGTTGTTTTTCTTATTTTACAGTTTATCCTTGGTGTTTTAATTTCAGTATTATCAGTTAGATGGACTCATAGAGCAACCCAGCTTTTTATAGGATTAGTTCTGTTTTTCTGGGGTGTTATGCATGTATTTGTCTCTAATATTTTACCAGTTACTATAAAAGAATGCTGGCCTATATACGGAGTAGTTGCCGGTATACTTCTGTTTGTTTCAGGATTTTATAAATATCATAAAATAAAGTTTGGATTTTTCATTCCATCAGTAACCTTGGTTGGAATGGGACTCTGGTATTCTTTTTTCTCGTTTAAAATAATAAAAAAGTCCTTTCTGACTGTTGCCAGTAATATTGGACCTTTGTTTATGCTGCTTATTGCAATACTTCTTGTTATCCTTTTCTTACTTCAACAGAAACACAAAAAGTTAGTTTTTCCTGATGATGAAACAGGTACATTCTCTGATGAAGATGAAGAAATTATGACACCGGAAGATTAATTAGGTATAGGATTTGATTAATTATTTTTCTAAAAAATCAAATATTCTCTTTATAACCGCAGTACTCGCCTGTGTCACCCCCTTGTTTGCTGCGTCAAAATCTAAAAAAAAGAAATCATCTTCAAAAATAGAAGTGATTCAAGTGGAAGATGAAGAATCCTATGAAAATCTGGATGGTTCTGTAAAACTTCCTTCACAAAGAAGAACTTACTTTTATAAAATAGAGCCGGAAATTATTGCCAATGTAGAAAATGGCTCTCCAGCTTCAATTCGTACTGCCATATCTGGTATGCATAAATCGACTGCAGAATATGACGAAAAGGAAAAAATCCTCATAAATATTGCTTCTGAAATAATGAAACAGGTCTGGCCTTCTGAAAAGATAGGTTGGGATATTCCTGAGACTGACTATGAAAATCCCTATATGGGTGCTTTGGCCTCTGTGAATCAAGGGGTTTTTGACTCAAGTACAGGAAATGAAGATTTTCTTGCTACAGTCTTGCCTTGTATAGTACTGCTGAAATCTGTTTCTGATAAATCTATATATGATAGTTGTAAACAGGCCTTGGAAAATGCTGCTGTAATGAAGTCTGATTCAGTCTTGCTAAACTATCTTATGGCTGTTCTATTGGAAAAACAGAATGATTTTACTGGAGCTGAAAGATTTATAAAAACTGCCTATGAAAATTCAAAAGAAACAGAAGAAATAGCACTTGCTTATGTACGTATTTTACGGGCAAATGGAAATGTGCAGCTCGCTTTAGATGTTCTTGGAAATATAAAATCTGATCCAAATGATATTACAATTCTTAAACAGAATGCTTATCTGGCTTTTGACAGCAAGGATTTTCAGTCTGCAGAGCTTTATGTTGCAAAGGTACTTCAGCAGAATCCAAATGATTTAGAATTTTTATTGTTCCGAGCCCGTATTCTGATTGAGCGGAAAGATTATATTCATGCGGTTTCTTTGCTGGATATGTATGCCCGACAGGAAAATTCCTCTATTGATTATCTAGTTTTACGTGCAAAAGTTCAGTTGGATTGGAGTAAAAATACTTCAGCAGCAACAGAGACTGTAGAAAAAGCACTTCAGCTTTATCCTGAAAATCCAGATGCTTTAATGTTTGCGGCCAGAATTTCATCTGTTACAGATGGTCCGGTTGCAGGCAAGTATGCTGATGAATTGGCGGCAAAGGTTCTGGAAAAAGATCCAGAAAATCAAGATGCAATGATGTATGCTCTGAAAGGTTTGATTCAGAGAGAAAACTGGTCAGAAGCGTACGGTATTGGTAAAAAAATTATTTCTCAGCCATTTATCGATACTGAAATTGTAGAACGATTTGTTACAATATGTATAAATCTTGGAAAGAATTCTGAGGCCTATGATTTTGCAAAAAAACAGCTTGATTTGAATCCTGGAGATGAGAATATTATTCAGGCCTATGTCCTAGCGTATTCAAAAGTTGGAAGCAGAGATGTAGTGATGAAATATATAGAAAATCTTATGGTTTCTTCTTCTGCAAAAATGAAGAGTTATCTCTATTATAGAAGAAGTTTTCTTCAGCTTACTGAAGAAAATGCATTGGCAGATCTTCGTTCCAGTTTGATTTCAAATCCAAGAAACAGTGATTCTCTATTCCGTCTATATGAAATATACTTTTCAAAAAAAGATTATCGTAAGGCTCAGTATTATTTAAGACAGGTTGTTGCAATAAACCCAAATGATAATTCTGTAAAACAACTGAATGAAGCACTTACAAAATTGATGCAATAAAATTTCACCAATAAAACATTTCTCAAAATTCTATGATTGATTACTGCAATAAATAGTGGTATAATTTTTAGACTGATTTTATAGTCACTTTTGACAGAATCAGATTTTAAAAATTAGGATGGAAACATATATGTCATTTGTACCATTTTTACAAGCTGCTGCAGGTGCTGCCGGAAGTGCCTCAACATCATCTTCACTTATTGGAACTATGGTTCCTTTCTTGCTTATTATCGTTATTTTCTATTTCTTCTTAATTCGTCCACAGAATAAGAAACAGAAAGAAACAGAAAAGATGCTTAAAGCATTGAAGAAGGGTGATAAAGTAATCACTATTGGAGGAATTCACGGAACAATTTCTTCAGTGAAAGATAACACAGTAATTGTTAAAGTTGATGATGACTGTAAAATTGAATTCAATCGTTCTGCAATTTCTTCTGTAGAATTGTCAGACGCAGAAAAGGCTAAAATTGCAGAAGATGCTGCTGCAAAAAAAGCTGATAAAAAAGGTAAAAAATCTTCTGATTCAGAAGAAGTAAAAACTGAATCAACAGAAGAGAATAAATAAACTGGGGATATAAAAAATGAACAAAAGAACTCGCTTGTTTGTTCTGCTGGCTGTTTTAGCTCTTTGTTTTGTATTCCTCTGGCCATCAATTAGCTGGTACGGAAGAACACCAAAAGAACTTCAGCAGCTTGCTTTAGGTTCAACAGAAAACATTAAAAGTTATTCTGAACTGAAAGCAGCAGAAGATGTACGTGCAATCAAAGCTTTAGTAAAGGGTGATGAAAATGCAGCTCTTACTGATGATTATGCATGGTTAAAGAAAGATGTTGCAAAGAAATATAAGCTGTTGGATAAAAAGCTTCCTTCTGTTCTTACAGTAAAGGATGTTGTTTCGGCTTATGACAGTGAATTGGAATTTATGAATGTATTCCAGAGTCACTATCGTGATGAAATTTTAAAGGCTAAAAAGTATTACGAAAATTCTGTAAAACTTGGCCTTGACCTTTCTGGTGGTATGAACATTATCGTTAAGGCTGACCTTGATGCTGCAGTTGCTTCTATGGGTGATGCAGTTGCAACAGAAAATGTTTCTGAATTCAAAAAAGAAGCAATGGCTAATGCTATTGAAAATCTTTCTAGCCGTATTGATAAATTCGGTCTTACTTCTCCTGTTATTCGTCAGCAGGGTGATGATCGTATCTATATTGAAATTCCTGGTGCTGCACAGGCAGACGCAATCAATACTTTGATTATGGGTAAAGGTATCTTGAACTTCCGTTTGGTTGATATGGATGCTACTAACTCTTTCAAAGCTTACTATGCACAGAATCCTGCTTCTACATTTAATGCTGCTGGAGAATTGATGGATGCATCAGTTATTCCAGAAGATTGTGAAGTATTTGGTGTATATACAAAAGATGAATATGGTCTTGATGAACGTTATGACTGGTTGGTTGTAAAGAAAGAAGTTGCTTTGGACGGACAGCATGTTAAATCTGCTGAAGTTCGTGCAGATGAATTTACAAATCAGCCAGAAGTTTGCTTCAATTTGGACTCAGAAGGTGCTGTAATTTTCGGTGACTTTACAGGAGCTCACGTTGGTGAAAACTTGGCAATCGTAAGTGATAACAAAGTTAAGTCAAATGCTCGTATTCAGACTGCTATCACTGGTGGTTCTGTATCACTTTCAGGTGGTTTCAGCTATGAAGAAGCAAACAATATTAAAAAGGTATTGCAGACAGCATGGTTGAACGTTCCTCTTGAAGTAGAAAGTCAGCAGGTTATTGGTGCTTCTCTTGGTGATGAAGCAATCCATCAGGGAATTATGGCTATTATCCTTGGTCTTGGTTTGATTCTTGTATTCATGTTGATTTTCTATAAGACTTCAGGTATTAACGCTGTTGTTGCTCAGATTTTGAACTTGTATATCATGTTTGCAGTTCTTTCTGCTTTCAATCTTACACTTACACTTTCTTCAATTGCCGGTATGATTTTGACAATCGGTATGGCCGTTGATGCTAACGTATTGATTTTTGAAAGAATTAAGGAAGAGTTGAGACAGGGTAAGAGTCGTGCTGCTAGTATTTCAA
Source organism: Treponema sp. (assembly GCA_016297805.1). GTDB lineage: Bacteria > Spirochaetota > Spirochaetia > Treponematales > Treponemataceae > Treponema_D. Next base: position 29,238 of record JAEDFX010000017.1, read on the forward strand.
TGGGTTTTGATAATGCATTCTGGGCAATTATGGACTCTAACATTACCACATTCATTGCTGCAATTTTCTTAAGCCAGCTTGGAACTGGTTCAATCCAGGGATTTGCTGTTTCATTGGCAATTGGTGTTTGTTCATCTGTATTTACTGCATTGTTCGTATCACGCTTGATGTTCGACTTTGATACAGATGTTCTCCATGCTAAGAAAGTAAGTATTGGTTGGGGGATTAAACAATAATGAAAAAGACAATTAATTTTAATAAAGGATTCCTTCCTTGTACAGTTTTAAGTTGTGTAATTATTGTAGCTGGTATTATTGGTTTGTTTACAAAAGGAATCAATTTAGGTTTGGATTTTAAACCAGGTCTTATTGAGGAAGTTCGTATTGCAAATCCTGTTGCAAGTATTACATATTCTGGTTCTGCTAAAATTTCTATGGATTTATCTGCTGGTCAGATGGATCTGGTTATTAGTGGTACTGGTGCAAACAACGAAACAAAATCTTTCAATTTTGCTGTGCTTAAAACAGTTTCTGAATTGGCAGATGAAGTAAACAAAGTTGATGGTGTTAAGATGGATGTTTCAAACGGTTCATATGAAACAACTAAATTGTTCTTGAACTCTGCTGCAACAAATCAGCTTACAAATACTGCATTGTACATTTATCCTGCAGGAACTTCAGAAGTTACAACCGATGATTTGCGTTCTGCTCTTGGTGAAAATGGGATTGCAATCAAACAGTTAGGAAATGGAGCTGATGCTTCTTACCAGATTCGTATGGGTGTTGGTGAAGGTGATGCACAGAATGATCTCCAGGCTTCTGTAAATGAAAAACTTTATAACAAGTTTGGAAAAGAGAAAGTAGCAATTGTAAAAACAGACTTCATTGGTGCTGGTATGTCAAAATCAACAACAAAGAAATCAATCATTATGTTTATTTGTGTAATTGTTTTGATTTGGGCTTATGCTGCTATTCGTTTCCACTGGGACTTCGCTCTTGGTTCTGTAATTGCTTTGTTGCATGATACTTTAATCATGTTTACATTTATTGCCTTCACAGGAATGGAATTCTCTACAACAGTTTTGGCTGCAGTTCTTACAATCGTAGGTTATTCTATCAACGCTACAGTCGTAATTTTGGACCGTATCCGTTATAACCTTAAGATGATGCCAGAAGCTAAAAACTTCAATGAAATTTTGAACAAGTCTTTGTCTGATACATTTGTACGTTCTGTATTAACTACTGTTACTACATTGATGGCTGTTTTGTCTTTGTACATCTTTACAACTGGAAGTATTAAGGATTTCTCTTTGGCTTTGATTGTAGGTTTGATTAGTGGTATGTATTCTTCTATCTTCATTTCTAGTGCATTTATCAGTGCATCAAGAAAGAACTGGAAAGCAGAATACGGTGTTCACCATTCACTTAAA
>JAEDFX010000098.1 GCA_016297805.1 Treponema sp.
CCCCCACACTGTCATTCCGGACTTGATCCGGAATCTCTTTTTTGAAATGACGGGAGAGATGCTGAATCAGGTTCAGCATGACGGAACTTTTTTTTTTTCCCCTTTCAAATTGTATAAAAATTAAAAATCAGTTATACTTAATCAACTTAAAACAATCAGAGGTTTTTTTATGGCATTGACAAGTGTTAGTCCTGTTGACGGACGCTATGAAATCAAGACAAAATGTTTGCAGGGTTACTTTAGCGAAATGGCTCTTATGAAGTACCGCATTTATACAGAAATCAACTATCTTATAAAGCTGCTTGATACTCCAATGCTTAAGGAACGGGTAACAGAAAAAGTTGATGCTGCAAAACTTCGTTCAATTATCAACATTACAGAAGAAGATGCTGCAATTATTAAATCAATTGAAACAAAGGGATATGACGGAATTCCTGCTACAAACCATGACGTAAAAGCAATTGAATATTTTATCAAGAAAAAGCTTACTGCAATGGGAATGGAAAACATTCTGGAATATGTTCACTTTGCTTTGACCAGTGAAGACATTAACAATATTTCTTACGGTCTTATGATTCGTGACGCTGTAAATGAAGTTGTTATTCCTGAGTTCCTTTCTGTTTATGGAAAACTTTACAAGCTTGCCTGCCAGCACAAAAGTTTGAGTATGCTTGCCCGCACTCATGGTCAGCCTGCAACTCCAACAACATTTGGTAAGGAAATGCTTGTTTTTGTTAACAGAATTAAAGAAGAACTTTGCCAGCTTTGCAATGTTGATATTCTCCTTAAGTTGAATGGCGCAACTGGTGGTTTTAATGCCCACAATTTTGTTTTCCCTGAATTTGACTGGATCAATTTTAGCCATGAACTTATTAATTCATTTAACGACGAAATTACTCCTCTTGATAATGAATACATGCACACAAAGCCACTTAAGGTTCGCTTTAATCCAATTACTGCTCAGATTGAACCTCACGATTCTTACCTCCGTGTATTTGATGGCGTAAAAAGAATCAACAACATTCTTACTGACTTTGCTATGGATACATGGCGCTACATTAGTGACGGATGGATTAAACAGCGTGCTATTGCCGGCGAAATTGGTTCCAGTGCTATGCCTCATAAGGTTAACCCTATTGATTTTGAAAATGCTGAAGGTAACTTTGGTATGGCTAATGCAATGTTTGAATTCTTTGTTAGAAAACTTTGTATCAGCCGTTTGCAGCGTGACCTTACAGACAGTACAGTTGAACGAAACATGGGTTGTGCTTTTGCCCATACTTTGATTGCTCTTGCAAGCCTTCAGAAAGGTCTTGGAAAAATTGAAGTTAATGCTACAAAAATTACAGAAGCTTTGGAAACAACACCAGAAGTTTTAGCAGAAGCATATCAGAATCTGTTGCGTATGAGCGGCGTAGATAAACCTTATGAACGTCTTAAAGAAATTACTCGGGGTAAAAAAGTTTCTATTGAAGATTTCCACAACCTGGCCCGCAATCTGGAAGTTAGCGACGAAGTTAAAAACAGACTTCTTGCAGCAACACCTCTTACTTATGTTGGTTTGAGCAGCAAAATTGTTGACCAGTTTGATGCAAAGATTAATTAAGTTGATTTATAATAAGTAATTTTAGATAAAAAAATAGGGCTGTCCAATAAATTAGTAGCATAGCGTCATGCTGAACAAAAGTTGCCCTCCTGAACCAATGCCCGTCATCCTGAACCAATGCCCGTCATCCTGAACTGGATTCAGGATTTCATCAAAAGAGATTCCGGATCAGGTCCGGAATGACGTTGCGGGGGATTCCGGATCAAGTCCGGAATGACGTGTGCTTTGTGTCATCCTGAACTGGATTCAGGATCTCATCAAAAGAGATTCCGGATCAAGTCCGGAATGACGTTGCGGGGGATTCCGGATCAGGTCCGGAATGACGTGTGCGTTGTGTCATCCTGAACTCCGATTCAGGATCTCATCAAAAGAGATTCCGGATCAGGTCCGGAATGACAGAGGCTTAATACTTTTGGGACAGCCCCATTTTTTACTTTAATTAGAAAGTATGTTTCATTTTTCTAGAATTACAAATGATTTAGCAGATACTTTTGCAGGAATTTCTGCATCTTTTGGAGTACCAGAAGATACATCAATTGATTTTGAATAACCTGTTGAATCAATTGTAACATCAGATGAAGTAGCGTTGAAGTATACACAGAAATTGCCTGTTATATATTGAGTTACGCCTTTACTCACAGTTGTTGCTGTTGCAGATTTGTTTGCACCAAATGCTTCACTGTTTGCTTTGCGCAAAGCAATTAATCCTTTGTATACTTTATAAACGTCTTCAAACTTTGTTTTATAAGAAAGGTCGATTGTATTACATTCATCAATTTCTGAAGGACTCCAGAATTTTCCACCCTTTTTATCACTTGCGTAACTGTCTGGGTTACCTTTCTTTGTGCGCATAAATTCCTGACCACCGTTGATGAATGGTGTTCCCTGAGCAAGGAAAATATATGCTGCAGAAAGTTTGTCTTGAGCACGAACTAAATCTTTATTAGCAGCAGAAAGTGAATCGTAAGTAACAAATTTACTTACAATATCATCACCTTTAATTCCCGGTACAGTTGAGTAGCATAATTTATCTGCCAATGTGTAGTTGTCGTGGCATTCTACGTAATGAATTGTAAGTTTTGGATTACCTGTTTTGTTTCTTGAAGTTATTGCAGTAAGACCATTAACTATTTTTTCATCCACGTAAGCACCTTGTACCTGACCAAGCTGGATTCCACCAAATTCGGCACCTTTGACAGCATTTCTAAATTCATCATCGAATGCACCTGTTCCATCACCTCTGCCAGTTTTAGGCTTAACTGCAGCAGTTGCTCCACTTACTACAGCACTTTTACCGCCTGTCCATGGTTCTCCATAAACCATAACTTTTGGGTCAATGTCGTAAAGTGTGTCATAAATTAATTTCATTGTAGTTGACTCAAGACAACCCATTAAATCAAATCGGAAACCGTTAATGTGATAATCATTCATCCAATGTTTCATGCTTTCTATAACATATTTAGTAACAACTGTGTGATTTGTTGCAATTTCATTACCACAACCAGAACCATTTACATACTGTCCATCTTTAACACGATAGAAATATTCTGGGATAGTTTTGTCATATAGTGAATTAAGACCTGTACCACTTGTGTGGTTATAAACAACATCCATAATAACAGCAATGTCTTCGTCGTGGAAAGCTTTAATCATTTTACGCATCTGTTTAGCGGCATCTTTACCATCTTCTTCATTACCAGAATAATTTGTATAACGGCCCTCTGGAACATTGTAATGATAAGGATTGTAACCCCAGTTGTAATTTTCATCATTATTTGTCTGAGCATAATCAAACATTGGAAGAATCTGAACGTGAGTAATTCCCAACTCTTTAAGATGTTTAGCAAATGGTTTTTCGCCTTCAGAAAGAGCTTTAGTAATATCATCAAATTTTCCAGTTGAATTTTTTGCAAAGGCTCTTGACCAATCTCGGATATGCATTTCGTAAATTATTGCTTCGGAATATGCATCACCTGTAAATGGATTGTAGTATTTATCGGACCAACCTGCAGGTTTTGTAGATGGGTCTTCCAAAGTAATAATTTGGCTGGCTTCTGAGTCACCTGTTGCAAGGTTGTTCCAAATATCACATACTTCGTTATATCCAGCACTATTCTTGAACTTGTATTTGTAATATTTATAGTTAGCAATATCATCAACTGTTGCAGACCAAACTCCTTTTTCTCCCATAGCCATTGGAATTGTTTTAGAGGCAGCAGTTGAAATTTCTGCGTAAGTTTTGTAAAGCAAAAGTTCAGCAGAAGAACTTGTTGGAGCCCAAGTTTTAAATGTTGCAGTATTCCCAGAAACTGTGCATCCCAAAGTAGATGTATCAGGTACCATAAACTGATCAAGAATGCTTGTATCAAGAGTTGCCTGGATTTTAGAATCTTTATAAGTAATTAAATAAGGAAGCTTGTTGATATCGCCATCACTTACATTAATAATGCCTTCTATTCCATTAATTTCTGTAGAAGAAACAGTAAGAAGGTTACCCTGATTATCTGCTACAGTTACATCATCCAGACTTGGGACACCATAGGCTTTAACTTTAATTACTTTACCAGAATCATCTGTAATTACAGCAGATTTTATTCCAGAAAGAGATTCAGCAGATGTATAATATTCTGATACACCATAAATAAAACAAAGTTCATCCGTTGTCTGGAGAACTTCGGCTGGAACAACAATGTCTGCAGTCTGTGGAGAACCAGTAGAAGCTACAAAAAGAATTCCTAAATCCATATCACGGTCAATTGGGAGAGTTGTATAAACAAAACCATTTCCCTTGCCTTCCATTTTAAGATTTCCCGGCCAACCAACAGAAGAATAATTTTCATTTGTTGCTTTTTTCCATGCCCAAACGTTCCATTCTGTGTTTTCATCTGCATAGTAAAGGCTAATTTTCATTCCTTTAGTTTTTTTACCACAGCCAGAAAAAAGACAAATACTTATGACAGAAATCAAAAGTAATGTAAAGATTTTTTTCATTTTTTCCTCCTTAAAAAAAATCACTAAAAACTTTTAATAATTTATTGCTTAATTCTATATTCTTAAAATCAACCAGCAAATTATTAAATTATTACAAAATAGCCCCGCCCCCATTTAAGAGAGCAGGGCCAATGTTTTAGAAGTTAATAACTAATTATTCTACTTCAGAAACTGTAATTGTTAATGCTGTAGCATCAAATAAAACTTTGTATGTTTTACCATCTTCAAGTTTAATTTTTGTGTTATCAGCACCAGGATCTGTTACTGTTGCAGCAGGTGTACCAATAGTAATTGTTGAGTTAGCTGAATAAGCTGTGTTTCCGCTCCAACCATCTTTGTTGTTAACTTTAAAGTTAACGCCACCAGCAAGGCTTCCACCCCAAGCTGTCATTGCAGTAGCATCATATTTGAATGTGTAAGCAAACTTATCTGTTGCTCCATCCAAATCCATTTTTACGAATGCACCCTTTGAAATACATCCTATTACATAATAGTTTGTAGCTACTTTATCTTCGATCTTTACTTTACAAGTTTCAACGCTTCCATCGTCTTTTACTTCTACTTTTACGCTTACAACGTAAGTGTTGCCAGCAGTAAGACCTGTGAATAAACCGTTATTATCTTTATTTGCGCCACTTTCATGGTAACCGCTGTTAAGTGGTACTTCACAGTCTGCAAAAATCCATGAATCCCAGTTACCTGGTTTTGAAAGAAGTTTGAATGCAACTGTTCCTGCGGCTTCACCCCAACCTGTTGTTTCTGGCATTGTGAATTCGTAAGAAAGTTCATACTTAGATGTGTTATTAAGTACAACGTTATTCCAACCTGCACCACCATTAAGGAATGCCTGGAATACGTTTGGAACGATAGAAATCTTAATTTCGCTGTCATTTACAACTGTTACTTTGTATTCCATAGCAGCAGCCATATCTGTTTCGATAAGAGCTGCATCGCCCAATGTTGCTGTTACAGCATCAGGGCCAACTGCTACTTCTTCTACAACGATTGATTTGCCTTTTGTTGCATTGTAAATAGCAAATTTTTCATTTGCGTTAGTTGTTCTAATTACAGCTGTGTATGTCTTATCTCCATCAAAATCCATAGTTGAAATAAGACCATCTTTAATGATGTTGAGAGTGTCAGACTTAGAACCTGTGTGAGCAATTGTCATTTTAACTGCTGTTGAACCAGGTACAACTGTAATTGTATATTCGTCACCTTTTACCAAACCTTTAAGTGGTGGACAATCTAGACTGTTGAATGGCACGAGTTCCATTTCTTCATCCATTTTGTATTCAGGAAGAAGAGTTGAACCGTCAGCTGAACGATAGTCTACACCCCAAGAGTTAGAACCACGAAGCGCAAAGTTTTCCTGGTCGCCTCTAGCGATGAATTTATAAGCCCATGTTCCGTCACCATTATCTGTAAGAGCAGAACCTTTCCAATCTTCCATTGAACCACAAATTGTTGCTGTAGAAAGATCGATTTTTGGTTCTAAATCACTGTGAACTGAAGGACAGCCAGTGAACATTAATGCTGCTGCACAAATAGAAGCAGCGAATGTTAATAATTTTTTCATATCAGTCGTCCCCCTAAATTAAAGATCCCACTGGAGACCAACGCGTACTGCAGAGTTTCCGTTGTAATCTGCGTAACCATCTTTGAATGTGAGGTCACCAGAATCCAAGCGGTATGCTGTTGGACCATCGTTGAATTCGTTATAAGGATCCATACCATACATGTACTGTACGTAAGCTGTTGGCTTGTAGAGTACAGGGATTTTTGTTTTTGCACCAACGTAGAATCCGAATGGACTGAGTGGATCAGCCTCTCCTTCTTTAGCCAAACGAAGACCTAAACCGGCCTGTGCTGTAATGTTAGCGATAACATCGAAGTCGTTTGTCAATGTACACAAGATACCATTTTCACTTCTGTTGTCAACTGTTGCAACTGATTTGAATCCCTTGAAGTAGTCATTGTCAAATTTCTGTTCATAAGTAAGAGCTGCCTGATCCAATGAGAATGTTTTATCTCCATTTTCAAACATTGCATCTTTTGTGAAGCAGAGATATGTCTGTGCATAACCTGTAATTTTTGCGTTTGCGTTAGCAAGTTCATTCAAGTCAATTGTAAAGTATGGTCTAAGACCAACATCTGTAGTAACAGTTTTTGCTGATTCCTTGCGGAGAGCCATCTGGAAGTATGGAGCAATACCAACGTTAACTCCATAGTAAGCCCAAATGTTAAAGTCTCCAAATACTCTCATGTGGTTAAGTTTACCAAGCTGATCGCTGATATTTGTGTGATCATCTGGACCATCTTCTACATACATCATTCCAGCCTGAGCACCGCGCATTCTAAATCCGAGATTTCCTGTAAGAAGGTCGTTAGAGAATGTAACACTTACGTTTGCTGCCATGTTATCAATCATAGGAGCACAATCATCAGTTGTACCTACATCTGATGAAGCTGGTGTGAAGTAAGATTTTGTTCCATCAGCATTTGCATTTGAACCATAACCATTGTAGAGGTAGTTAGCTTTTACAGTAACTGGACCGTAGTTACCCTGGTAACCACCAATGATGTCCATTTCCATAATTTCTTTGAAGAGTTCATTATACTTAGTACCGTAAGCACCGTTGTACTGAACATCTACATAATGGCTGAAGCTACCTGTAAAGAATTTAGCATTTGCGTATGCATACAAACCATAACGGTTACCTGCACGGTCAGCAGCACGGTTAGGACCTACTACCAACTGGCTTTCTACACCGAGGTTGCCCAACAAGAGGTTAAGTGCTGGTGTAAAGTCAAACTGTGAGAATCCACCAACTTCTGAATAACCAGCTTCCCATTCTTTGTCGATTGTTGTCCAGTTAACGTTTGTGTGTGGTGGGAGTTTTGCATATTTGTAACCTGTTGTATAGTTTACGATAGGTGTATCGAATCCAACCTTGAAGTGTCCAAGGTATGTTTTAGCTTCTGCCTGTCCACCGAAGTAGTATACAGGATCAAAGATTGTGTCTACGAGGAGGTTCATGAAACCTGCGCCCCAACCTGTTGTTCCTTTGTTATAAATGTTGTCAAAACCTTTCTGTTCTGCAACTGCAATTTCGAAGTATACTGGCATACCAGGAAGAGCATCACCAGATGCTTTCATGTATGATGTGAGGTTAAGACCAGCTGTCTGAAGTTCATTCTTGTTAGCTGCTGTACCGTCACCCCATTTTGCCTGTGCACCGAGCATTGACCATGTTGCAAATTTAAGACCTGCTTTTTTTGCAGGAGCACCACTACCAGCAGAAGCTGTAAGTGCATCTACATCTACGAGACCGTTGTGTCCTCCGAAGCCATCATCAACCTTATCTGGTTCACGAAGGTCTTCTGTCCAGTTACCATCAGAAATGAATTTGTAT
>JAEDFX010000018.1 GCA_016297805.1 Treponema sp.
TAGAGGACTGGAGGGTCCATAAAAATCGTCAACTTAGTTGACAAAAAACATAGGATATTATGAAAAAGTTTCTATTATCAATTATTTTTATCACCCTTACTTCATTTGCCTTTGCTCTTCCAGGTTTTACATCTTTTATCCCTGATACAGCGGGAGAATATGTTTACTACAAAGATGGTTCCTTTTCTAGAGAAAGCTATGTAGGCCTTCTCTGTTATGATGCAAATACTTATCAAATTAGATACTATGCTCCAAGTACTCTATCTAATCCAGTGGAAAAAACAGTTGCTGCTTTATTCACAATTGATTCTCAGAAAGACCATTTTGAAATGACTGGCGAAAATGTAATCGTAGCTGATTATTCGAATCCAGAAGACATTGATATTGTAAACTACCTCCACGATATTTTGTACGAATTCTCTGCACGCCGCAGTAAATTAGATTCACTTACTCCATCAACGGAAAATTATGTAAATTTTGTTGGATTGAGAGAAAACGGTCTGAGAATTTCTGATGAATATACTCAGTTTGGTGGAGATGTAAAAATCATCTACGATTGTATGATTCCTTTCTTCAATATTAAACGTATTGAAGACGCCAAAGGCAATGCAATTTTTGAATGTGTGCAGCTTGGAAAAATCAACTCTACAGAAGATAAAAGTTTTGACAAATTTGTAGCTATTCCTGATAATGCAAAAGTAAAAATCAATTCTGTAAAACAGAAAAAAGCTGAGCCTGTAAATTTTGTCCTGGAAAATCAGACTATTACTTTGGATAAAACCTGGGAAGCAAAATCTGCAAATATGTGGGTTCAGGGAGATGACGCAATTATTACAATGGCAACTTACATGAATCCTCAGAGGGAAAAGTATTTCTGCGAATATTATCTTATAAGAAATCTACTGGAAAGTAAGGATAACTATTTTATTAATCTTAATAAATGCGACGTAATTTTTGGAAAGGATGTTATTAAAATCTATTCTGAAAATTATCTGGAAAAAAGTTCAAAGATTTTTTATGGAATTAAATATTTAACTCTTAATTCTGATGAAAATTATGATTTCGTATCATTTGTCGCAACAAAGGCTAACTATTTACAAAAGCGCTCTTACTACGACAAAATCATGAAATCTTATTCCAACTAATTAAAAACTGTTTCTTGAAAGTGGAGCGTCGATTCTTGGTCCACCTTCACTTCCAAGGAACATTTTCTTTTCACCTTCGACTAAAAACTGTACGCTGTTAACAGTTGAAAAAGCAGTTGCTGTGAATACAATCTGTTCCAAAGAATGAACGGTACCTTCAATTCCCATTTCATTGAATTCAATGTTTTCATTAAAATTCAAATAAGCAACACCATTCTGAACTTTTGCACTAATAAGTTTAGTTCCTGCGGGAATCAAACTCTGACAATTTTTCTCAGTAGATTTTGTTGTATCAGGACCTTTCAAAAGCAGATTAATAGAATTGGTAAGTGGAGAATCATTTTTTGTTACAGTCCGTTTTACCATTTTTCTAACAACCAGACCATCACCATCGAACTGAACAAAACATAATTGAACATCTGAAGTTGCAACTGGTGCAGGTTCTTTTTTCTGTTCCTTTTTTGGTTCTTCTTTCTTAGAAGTTTCTTTTTTTACTTCTTCTTTCTTTTCTTCAGCTTTTGGTATATTAACCTCAGTCTTATCTTCTTTCAAGGAATTTATTGGAATAACTTCTTGAACCGATTCTTTTTCTGGTTCGATTACGATTGTTACAGCATCATTCTTTAAAGGTACAGTTTCTTTTTCTTTTAATTGAACTGGCTCATGATTTTCTATCATTTCTGGAGTTGCTCCAAAGACTCTGTCAAAAAAAGCTGTTTCTTTAAGATTTGTAAATATCTGATCTTTTTTAACAAGGAAAATTACAAGTATAACCAGGAGACCTAGAATTACACATGCTGTTGTAAAAAGAGCTCCATTATTTTTTTTAGATGATTTTGATTTTGTATTTTTTTTCTGTGCCATACATTTATTATCGGTCAGAAAAAATTATATTTTAGTTTAAAAGTGGTACAGCGATGACTGACATCAGCGTATCAAAAAAAATGTGATACGCTGATGTCAGTCATCGCTGTATTTAAAAATTTAAAAAACTATAGTTTATTTTGCAAGGTATTCGTTGATTGCAGCAGCTGCTTTACGTCCTTCACCCATTGCTAAGATTACTGTTGCGGCACCTAAAACGATGTCTCCACCAGCCCATACTTTAGCATGTGAAGTTGCCTGTTTCTCATCAACTGTGATGTGACCTTTTGCATCTGCATTAAGACCTGGAGTTGTTGCAACCAAGAGTGGATTTGAACCGTTACCCAGAGCAACAATCATTGCATCACATGGAACATCGTGTTCAGAGCCAGGAATTGCAACTGGAGAACGACGACCAGAAGCATCTGGTTCACCAAGTTCATAAGAAAGACAGCGTACACCAACAACTTTTCCTTCTTCGTTACCAAGTACTTCTACTGGGTTTTCAAGGAAACGGAAGTTTACGCCTTCTTCTTCTGCATGTCCAATTTCTTCAAGACGAGCAGGCATTTCTGCACGTGTACGACGGTAAACAACATCTACAGTTTCTGCACCAAGACGGAAAGCCATGCGGGCAGCATCCATTGCAACGTTACCTGCACCACAAACTACAACGTGTTTTGCTTCGTAGATTGGAGTTGCAGCATGTTCTTTATCGTAACCTTTCATAAGGTTTGCACGAGTAAGATATTCGTTTGCAGAGAATACACCAATTAAGTTTTCTCCAGGGATGTTCAGGAATTTTGGAAGACCAGCACCTGTTCCTACGAATGCAGCATCAAAGCCTTTTTCGCTAAGAATCTGTTCCAAAGTATTTGTACGACCTACAAGGAAGTTCAATTCGAACTTAACGCCCATTTTTTCAAGGTTTTTAATTTCTTCCTGAACAATTGCTTTAGGCAAACGGAATTCAGGAATACCGTACATCATTACACCACCAGCTTTGTGGAATGCTTCGAATACTGTAACTTCATGACCTGCACGAGCACAATCAGCAGCTACTGTAAGACCAGCAGGACCTGCACCAATAATTGCAACCTTTTTACCAGTTTTTGCAGCAACTGTTGGAGGTGTAACTTTATTGTTTTCACGTTCCCAGTCAGCAACAAAGCGTTCAAGACGACCAATTGAAACAGCCTTTTCAGCTGATTTGAATACTTTACCTACAGTACATTTTCCCTGACACTGTTTTTCCTGTGGACAAACACGACCACAAATTGCAGGAAGAAGCGATGTTTGTTTAATTGTATCAACAGCGGCTTTGAATTCGCCCTTTGCAATTTCACCAATAAATTTTGGAATATTAATATTTACAGGACAACCTTCCATACAGAAAGGTTTTGCACACTGCAAACAGCGGTTAGCTTCTACAACAGCCTGTTTTGCAGAATATCCAAGGGCAACTTCTGCCATTTCACGTGCACGAGTTTTAGGATCACGAGCTGGCATTTCCATCTGAGGAATAGCATTGCGGTCTTTAGCAGTAAGCTTTCCATTAGCCTTAATCAAATCCTGGATTTTGTTATATTCAAGTTCTACATCAATAGCCATTTTCTACTCCTACTTTTTCAATGCATCAGCCTGTGCCATCATACGACACTTGTGATTGTCTTCCTGTTCACGTTCTTTATAAGACTTCATACGCATCATCATATTGTCCCAGTCAACTTCGTGAGCATCAAATTCTGGACCATCAACACAAACGAACTTTGTTTTTCCACCGATAGTTGCACGACAACCACCACACATACCAGTTCCATCAATCATGATTGTATTCAAAGAAACTGTTGTTTTTACACCAAATGGTTTAGTTGTAGCTGCACAGAACTTCATCATAATTGGAGGTCCAATTGCAATTACTTCTGCAGGTGGACACTGAGATTCACATGCTTCTTTTACAGGAACTGTTGAAACACCCTGACGTCCAGCTGAACCATCATCTGTCATGATGATTAATTCGTCTGCAGCAGCACGCATTTCGTCTTCCATGATAATCAAATCTTTTGTACGAGCTGCAATTACCATAATAACTTTATTACCAATAGCTTTATGTGCTTTTACGATTGGATAACAAGGAGCAACACCAAAACCACCGCCAACAATCATCACTGGTGCATCATATTTTTCGATTTTTGATGGATTTCCCAACGGACCAAGAACAGTTGGAAGAGAATCTCCCTGATTCATTAAAGAAAGTTTATAAGTAGAGGCACCAACTGGCTGGAAAGCAAGAGCAATCCAACCTTCCTCTGCATTTGCGTCTGCAATTGTAAGTGGAATTCTTTCACCAAATTCAGATTCGACCTGAATGATAACGAACTGACCAGCCTTTCTGTTACGTGCAATTTCTGGAGCTTCTACACGCATAAAAAAAACATTTTCAGAAAGCTGCTTTTTTTCTAAGATTTTAAACATTTTACCTTAACTCCTAATAAAGGTTTTAAATAGTATATAATTTTACTCTATGACAAAAATAGAGTCAATTGTCATTTTAAATCTAGAATCCGAATGCAAACAATACATATCCACCAAAACCAGTTGCTGAAAAGCTTTTTGTAAATGATGCAGACTGCAATGAGATTCCTGCGGCTATTTCAATAAATCTTACGTTTATATCTAAACCAAATTCATGTTTAAAAACTTGATCCATATATTCTGTTGAAACGCCTAAAGTTATTATTTTAGCCAGACTCAAATCCGCTCCAAAGAAGTATTCGGGATAAAAAGCAAAATTATTTGTAAATGGACGGAAGACACCAAAACCTGCACCGGCACAGAAATTAAATAAATTTCCCATTGGAGCATAATTAATATATGCATCAAATTTTAAAGGACGGTTCAGATAATATACATCATCTTTAACTGAATAATCAGAACTATCCGATTCTGCTTCAAGAGATTCCATAGATGCTATGGAAGTATCTATTTCAAATTCTGTTATCAGGTGTTTTGTATAAGTCATTTTTCCTGGCATAATAGGAATACGAGCATCAAATTTTATGGATGTTAATGGACTTATTTGAAATGAAATATTTCCGCCCAAATCAACACCCATATTTTTTAAATAATATGGGAGATCAAAACTAAGAAACTCAGTATCCAAATCGTACAAAGAATGAACAGCTATATCTGAAGTAAATCTTGCAAGAACACGCCCTTCTTCATCATTTAGATAGGTAAATTCTGCCAAATCGCCAGACATTGAAAATAAAGGTGTGAAAATGGTTGGCTGCAATACCAATTTACAGTTTCCCAGCTTCATTCCTAAACGTACATTTGTGTATGCATAAACGTCCAAATCATTTCTGAATGATACGTTGATTTCTTCACCAAGTTCATTACCATATCCGAAAAAATCAAATAAATCTTTTGATGTTGTAAAAAATCCAGAAGCATCAATTCCTGCATCCAAACCAAATCTCAATTCTGAAATTCTAAAATTCAAAGAAAGCTCAGGATTTGTATTATATGCAAATTTTAAACCTTCACTTGGAACTCTTCCTGCAAAATCTTTTAAATCTATCTGAAGATTTTTTACAAGAATATTATTGAATGACAATACATTATTTGAAATACCAACAGGTAAGTTTGTTTTTATTTCAAAAAATCTGTCCCCAAAAGAATTTCCAAATAGTGCAACAGATGAAAGGAAAACAGCTGAAAGTACTGACAATATGATTTTTTTCATTAGTTACCTCCCATTACATCAATTGTACCATCAGTACAAATTTTCATATTAAATCCAATTCCCATTTTTGTAGCTCGTGGAATAGAAAATCTTGAATCTTTCTTAATTATACAACTCATTTTTGGAGTAGCAGGATAATTTTCTAGTAACATATCAATATCTCCTGCATCAATCGAAATAGTACCCGCTTGCATTCCTGCTTCAATTGGCGTAGTCTCATACCCTAAATCAACACGTAAAATAATATCCGGAGTAGAATAGAAAGGCAGTATGTCTGATTCATAATTTATAGAAACGCTTCTTATAATACCAGAAATATTATCGATGATTGTTGTATCAGAAGCTGAAGTTCGACCAAAGATATCATCCGAAGCCTCATCTAAGCCCATAAGTTTCTGCATATCAATATTAATGTTGTCATTGTTTACATCAAATTCCAAAGGAATAACGATTATAGCAAAAACACCAATTGAAGCGGCAGATGAAGTTCCGTCCAGCATCTCTGGAGTTACTGTAATTGTTTTTTCAGATGCCTTATTTGCAAAAGAAACATCAAAATCAATAAAAATATCGTTTCCTGCACCTACATTGTTTATAAGATGTGCAATATCATTTTTCTGATTACTATGATTAAACATAGCAATATCTGTAATAACAACATTATCCTTTATTTCAACATTAGGTACTGATACATATGGTATAACCTGTTTTTCAGTTCCATCTGCAAAGAATACTTCTTCTTCAGGTTTATTCTCTGAATTTAATACAGGTTTCTTATCTTCTAATGAACCTATATACATTTTTATTGCACCCATAAACTGTGTTTCTGCAAATGGATCGGCATATCCTTCATTAAGTTTTGGTTTAGTACAATATAAATATACTGGCACTGAATGTATCTGTAACTGACTGGCAAAATCAACTCCTAAAGTTTCATTAATTGAATCAAAAGCTGTATTCAAATTAAATCCAAGAGGAGATATATCTTTCTGAGTCATATCATTTGTAACAATAACCATCTGTTTCCAATTAGTTTCTGGTTCAACAGACAATGCAACTTTATATTTTGAAAAAGGAGCAACATCTGTCAGTTCCAATCTGGATGGATTTTCCTTTGTATAACCAGGGAATCTGAGCTCCATTGAAATATCCCAGCTATTATATTCATTAGGCTTAGATGGTTTCTTTTCAATTTTCACATATTTTTCGGTACCAACAGGAGACATTACAGAAAATTTTCCATCTTCTATGCAACTTGATAAAACACCTTGCCCATCATTAAGTCCCAGGAATGATGATGATGCAATCAGTTGAATATCATTTCCTGCAGGCAAAGTATTAACATAAGTTCCTTTAAGTCCACTTGACCCCAAAGTAATACTTTTTACAGTTTCCATCATCGTATCAGAAAGATTTTCTTCTTCACCAAGAACTGTTCTTATATCTTTAAGATTTATTGCAATTTTTGAGAAACTATCTATTTCGGCATTCGTTTTAAATTCAGGATTTTTTCCAAAAGAGAAAGACGCATTATCAAAATTCAGATACATAGTTACAGCAATATTTGTATCACCAGAAGTGATTTGCTGTCCTGCTAAGCTTATTTCATTTCTTAAATCAGGAGTTCTAGACGAAGAAACTGCCATACCTCCAGATGTAGACATTTCATACTCAATTGAAACATTAATCCAATCTGCAGGCATTTTTAGTTCTGTAAAAAGAACACCTTCTTTTACTGTACAGGATTCAAATGTATCATTTTTACTTCCAGTCCTAAAATTAACATTAAAAGGAACTGTAATTTCAAAATCATTTGTCACACCTTGAGCTTTTTGAATCTGGCTTTCAGCATCTATAGAACCTACATAATTCAGATTATAAATCTCGCTGAAGGCAATGCTCATAGAATCTTCATAAAAGCTGTAGTTAGAAATATTGATTTTTGCAATACCTGAACTAAAAGAGGCTGTTCTACTTTCACTTTCATTATTAATAGTTACAGAAACTCCATCTGGTATTCCTGAACATTGTATCGTCATATATCCCGACGAATAGGAAATACTGTCAAAAGAAAGTGCAAAAGAAACATGTCCGTTTGCAATTGGCCCAGAAATTTTCATTCCTGAATTAATAGTTCTGGAAATTTCTGATACATCAATTTTCTGCGAAACATTTATATCAACAGAAGGAATCTCAATTTCCTGAGAAAATGACATTCCTTCTACAGATTCCGCAATACTACTGCTTTTAAAGAAGCTGCTAAAATCAATAGGAATCTCAAGAAGTGGAACACGCATATAAAACTGCTGTTTTTTTGAATCTTTTTTTCCAGGATAATAATCATAAACACGGGAATTTTTTACTCCCATATTCTTAAACAACTCTGTTGCCGAAAAATTATTGCCCAAATCCTGTGTAAAAGAACCTATCGAAAAATTATATTCTGCTTGTGTTTTTACAGAAATTTTTTCTGGAATCTGCCAGGAACATGATGCAAAAACACAACACAAAACAGATAAACAAAATATGTTTTTAATTTTGCCCATTCCACTTCTCCTTAAGCTTATATTCTATTTATTAAAGAATGCCGCAAATGGATTGTAAGTATCTCCACTATCGTTATTAGAATTATAACTTCTTCTATTATTTTCGCTAGGTTTTGCAGTACCAGATGAGCCTTTTTTTACAACTACTACTCTGCGACCTGTTCCACCTGCACTATGACCTGCAGGAGCTCCACCTTCGCGGCGGTTAGGAGCTGATTTTGCACCTGTTCCTGCACGACCTGCAGCATCACTCTTCAATGAAAGTCCGATTCTGCGGCGGTCTACATCCAGCTGAATGATTGTAAATTCAAATACATCCCCAACTTTTACAACATCCATTGGATTTTCAACGAAATTATCACTCATTTCACTAAGGTGAACAAGGCCTGTTTCGTGCAAACCAATATCAACAAATGCACCAAAGTCTACTACATTCTTGATTTTACCAGTAACCTTCATGCCTTCCTTCAAATCTTCAAACTGAAGAACACCCTTCTGCATAATTGGGGCTGGGTATCCGTCACGAGGGTCGCGGTTTGGTTTCTGCAATTCATCGATAATATCGTTGATTGTTGTAGCACCAATATTGTATTTTTCGCAGAGAGCCTTACGAGTTTCTGCACTGATTTTTTCACCAGCTTTTACAGCCGCATAAACTTCACGGGCAGCATCATAGTTTTCTGGGTGAACCCATGTGTTATCCAAAGGATCAGAGCTTTCTGCAATTTTCAGGAAGCCGGCACACTGTTCAAATGCTTTTGGTCCAAGACCTGGAACTTTCTTCAATTCTTCACGACTTGTAATTTTACCGTTAGCATCGCGATATGCTACAATTTTCTTTGCAGTAGAGATATTTATACCTGAAACATACTTCAAAAGCATGTAAGAAGCTGTGTTCAAATTTACACCAACATTATTTACAACAGAACTTACAACTTCATCCAGCTGGTCTGCAAGTTTTTTCTGATTTACGTCATGCTGATAAAGACCAACACCAATAGCTTTAGGGTCAATTTTTACAAGTTCTGCCAAAGGATCCTGCAAACGGCGCCCCATAGAAATTGCACCACGAATCATTACATCCAGTTCTGGGAATTCTTCTGTTGCAACTGGAGATGCAGAATAAACTGATGCACCTGATTCATCTACAACCGTGTATTTTACGTCGCTGTCGGCATAGTTTTCGCTGATTACTTTAGAAACAATTGCCTGAACTTCCTGAGAACCAGTTCCGTTTCCTACAGCCAGAACCTGAATATCATACTTATCAATAGCATTATTGATTAAATCGTAAGCTTCCTGTGGATCTTTATCCTGATAGATTTTGAAGAAGCCAAGATATTTTCCAGTTTCATCCAAAGCAGCACATTTTGTACCATTACGATAACCAGGGTCTACACCAAGTACACGACTTCCCTTAATTGGCTGAGTCATCAAAAGGTTTTTCAGGTTTTCGCTGAATACACCAATTCCATGAGCATCTGCATCATCAGATTCATCACTGCGGATTTCACGAACTACAGCTGGTGACAAAAGACGAACTACTCCATCTTCAATTGCATCTTTGTGATAATGATTGTTGATTTCTACTTTCTTTTGAAGCATTGCAACTGCTGAATCAACATCTACATCAATTGTAACTTCCAGAGCACCTTCCCGTTCACCACGGTTAATAGCAAGAATACGGTGAGGTTTTACCTGATTCAAAGGTTCCTTATAATCCCAGTACATCTGGTATGTAGAAAACTTCTGAGCCTGTTCTTCTGTCTGACCTTCTGGAACAATACCCTTTGTTACAATATTTCCAGTTTTCATATAAAGCTCATGAACAGCTTCACGATTTTTTGTTTCCTGGCTTGTACGTTCTGCAAGAATATCCTGAGCACCACAAAGGGCGTCAAATGCAGTTTCTACGTTTAATGCAGGATCTTCATTGTCAGTTTTTATATATTTTTCAGCTTCTTTCTCTATAGAAGAATCATTCATTACCAGCATTGCTTCTGCCAAAGGTTCAAGCCCTTTTTCTGCAGCAACCATTCCACGAGTCTTCTTCTTTTTCTTGAATGGTGCCCAAAGGTCTTCCAAAGCAGCCAGAGTTGTGGCAGACATAATTGCCTCATAAAGACTGTCTGTAAGCTTTCCCTGAGCAAATACGCCCTTTACAATTTCAAGACGGCGTTCTTCAAGGTTTTTATATGATTTAAAAGAGTGATCAATTGCCAGAACCTGAACTTCATCCAGATTATCTGTTTTCTCTTTACGATAACGGCTAATAAATGCAACTGTACAACCTTCATCAAAAAGGCTGATTACAGCACTAACCTGCTGAGTACGAATATTCAATTCCCCAGCAATTTTTTTCATAATGTCCACTTCGTTAACAACGAGTGTGTCGATTGTTTCTTGTGTAAATTCCATAGTGGACCTATTTTAAATTAAAAGGTGATAGGTGTAAATATAAAAAGACAAAAAAAATGGTCCCTTCGACAAGCGCAGGAACCACTTAGAAATCGCACATTTGATTAGATATCTTCAACTTCCTGAAGATCAGCAAGTTCTGGCCCATTATCAACTTTTGCATAAATCTGATTCACCAAATTCATAAAGTTTGCAGACATAAGCTTGTAGATATTTGGAATAAGAAGCTGCTTTATTCGAGTATCAAGACCATTTGCACCAGTTGTTGAAGTGAATGCAAAAATATAAAGATTTTCACCATTAGCAGGACGCTGCATAATCAAAACTGCATCGGAACGGAAAATAAAACCACGAATATTAAAGTGGAAATCCGAAATCTTTTCATACATCTGAACCTGGAGCTTTCCTTCTGAACACAGGAACGAGAAGTGAGAAAGACTTATATCCTGAAGAACTCCAGTTACGTTATAATTATTTACACGACAAGAATATGTACAAGCAGATGTACAGAGTGCACGAATGTTCTTTCGACGTCCTTGAGCCTGATTAGCATATAAGATTTTTTCAATAATCTCAAAGTTCTGCTTTTTCTGGTATTCCAACTGGATACAACCACAACCTAAACCCATTTCATAAAGATATTTATGTTCGAGACGTAGTTTTTCATCTTTTGTCTGACGCTTTGTATACAAAACACCAATAGAAGCTCGATTATCAAAACTATCAGTAATATTTCTAATCAAAATCGGCCAGTCTACACCAGCACCATTGTAATCGATATTAAAAAAGAATATTACATCATGAAAAAGTGAAATTAGAATATCTAATTTTTTCTCAAGCTTTACACGTTTATCATGTTCTACAAAGTAGCATTCGTATCCTAAAGCAAAATAGTCCTCAAGATAACTTTCTGGAATCAAAGAAGTATCAGGAGTAATGAAGAACGTTTTTCTACCTGTTACAATATCTTTTACTGAAATACCCAAATTTTTAACCTTCCAAATCTAAAAAATTATAACACGATTTTGAAATAAATAAACCCACTTTATAAAAATTAAATAAAGTGCTGAATTGTATGATGTTCAATAAGTTTTGTTTTTACAGCTACAATATAGCTGCCAAACATTGCTGTAACACTATCAAACAATGATGCAAAAGAACAGATAATCAAGGTTGCTGGCTGTAAAAGCAAGAAACTTGTCTCAAAACCTTTTGCATATTTATCACACAATAATGTCAAAAGAATAAATGCACCTCCAGAAGGTATTCCTCCTAACAAGAATGACATACCAAATGAAAGTCCAAAAATCCAAAGAATATCTGTCAAAGGAATACTAAGACTTGAATAAGAACGCCAGATAAGAATAAAAGAAATTGCAGAAACTAAGGCAGAACCACCTCTGGCAAAAATAGAAAACAATGGATATGTAAATCCACGGCTACGACGACGAATTCCAAGACTTTCACTTCCATGACGCATATTCAATGGAATAACAAGATTAGAATCACCACTAAAGAATGCAAGAATCATAGGTGCAATACTTGCATATAAAACTCTGTATGGATGAGGGTCATGGCATACAAAATACAAAATCAGTGGATAAACTATTCCGGCAATAAAAATGAAATCACAGAAGAACATTATAATCATTGGGGTATAAATACCTGGCTCAATGATTGTTTTAAACTTAATGGTCCAATAACACACAATTGCAACACAACAAACGGCCAGCAATTCCATAAAGAAATTTGCAACGTTATAGAAAAGTTTTGCACACGCATCTGCCAATGCAAATACAGGCTTAAAAGTAATTTCATTTGTAGCACTTTCCCATCCAATGATAAACGCAAAAATCAAAGAAACAAGAAGGAAAGAACCATTCATAATTGCATCAAAACCAGATGTTGGGAAAAGCGATAGAATCATTTCCTTTACATTGATTCGTGTAATTTCAGAAGCAACATCAACAGTAATAGGAATACGTGGAAGCTTAACAAGAAGAATTGAAGCAACTCCAACTACAGTTAATATCAATGAAGAAAGAACTATAATTAAAAATGTCCAGCGAACTGTTTTCCATAATAACTTTGAAGCCCGCAATTTATTAACTGCACAAATAGCAGTAGTAAAAATTAACGGAATAACTATATATCTTCCAACACGAATAAATAACTGTGTTAAAAAAGAAATAATATCAAGACAAACTGCATTATCTGTTGGGAGAATAAATGATGCTACAATACCAAGAGCAACTCCCAATAAATATTTTATCCAAACTTTCATACCTTACCATTATAACATAAGTGTGTTATAATTTCATCTATGGCTAACACTTTATTCATAGGAAAGGATTTACCGGATGGCCTTGAACTGGCAGAAGCTCTTACTGCATCCGGAAGAAAAGTTTATGGAGTTGCTCGTTCTGAATCAGAAACCATGAACTTTGAAGCTGAAAATATTTTTACATCAACTTGGAATAAATCATCTGCAGTTTCAGCTCATTCACTTTTAATTAAAGCCGAAACAAAGTTGGAAGAAATCAATGAAGTTATTTTCTATTTTGATACAAATTATTTCTGTTCCAAATTTGAGTTAGATAAATCTGAAGAAATTGCCAGTGCGGTAGATATGATGATTAATGGATATCTGTATGCAACTACAGAATTACTAAAACGCATTGATCAGAAAAAAGAAAAGATTCTGGTTTCATTCCTGCTTAAAGAATATCCATCTAAGCTTGAAGCTCTTTCATCAAAAAATACTTTGTCTGTTCCTGCCAGTGGAATTGTAAGTGCGGCACAGGCTGCTTTCATTTCCATAGCAGAAAGTTTTTCGACTTACATTTCTGACAGAAGTTATCTTTCTGTTCTGCTGGCAAAATGTAATCAGACTAACGAAATTTATAAAAATGAAAAGTTGATAGGAGACTGGCTATCTACGAATATGGTCACTGTTGAAGCTATGAAAAATCCTCAGACAACAAAGCAAGCTTCTATCTGGAATAAAGTTGGTTCAAAAGTTCAAACAGGCTTTTCGTTATTTAAATAAACCATCAGAGGTGCAGTAATGGACAATTTGATTTTTGATTACACTGTGCGTATTCTTGCCAGTATGGTTTGTGGATTTCTGCTTGGAATTGAACGTAAAAGTCGACAAAATCCTGTAGGAATCAGAACTCTAGTTTTAATCAGCATTTCCTGCTGTACTCTTTCAATTCTTTCAGTATACATGGCTGACTTAGGACTTTATCGTGGCGATCCAACCCGTATTGTTTCTACATCTGTAACAGGCATCGGTTTTATTGGTGGCGGCGCAATTCTCAAGCAGGGATTAAATATTCGAGGGCTTACTACCGCCGCAATCATTCTTACAGCAGCCGCTCTAGGTCTTTGTTGCGGTGCAGGTCTTTACGAACCAGTTGTAATAACTCTTGGAATTGCATTGATAGTTCTGTTTACAATGAATCATCTGGAAAAAATACTCTTTCCTGCTACAAAAACAAAGCTTCTTCAATTGAAACTGGATGGAACAAATATTAATCAGACAAAAATTGAAAATATTCTGAAAAATAGCGGTATTATTATAAGCGACATCAATATGGAATATACTACAGAAAAAAAACAGGTTATTCTTTCGTATACAATAAAAACGCCAGATTCACTTGATGCCTTGAAACTGGCTAATGATTTGGGAAAAGTTGAAACTCTAATTAATTTTACTTTGATTGATAAGTTGTAACAACTGAGTTATCAGCATTACTGAAAGGAGCTGGAATATATTTATCTGCTTTCCAGTCATTTTCCCAGCGACATCCATCCAATAAATATCTGAACTGAAATTCTCTGTCTACTGGCAATTCAAGAGTTACTGAAAATTCGCCGCTTTTGTTGATTTTAAGAGGTGTATCTGTGCTACTCCAGCTATTAAAATCTCCAGCAAGATTGATTGATTTAGCCCCCTGCGCAGCTTCTTTAGAAACTGTAAATGTAACCTTACAAATTGATTTATCCTTTGAAAATGTCTTTTTAAGTGCCATCAATAACTCCTACTTTAATATAAATAAAATATTGAATTTTTCTGTTTTATGCAATATAGTCATTGTACATCATTAGGTACTGCTACCATCCGCTGATTTATCCAAATTGCAGAGCGGAGTCCGACTTGTATAAGTACGGTAAATCTTGCTAAATAGGAGACTAAACATGTCTGTCTTATCTAACAATCACTATTTATTTACATCTGAATCTGTCGGTGAAGGTCACCCAGATAAACTTTGTGATCAGGTTTCTGATGCCGTTTTGGATTATTGTCTTTCACTGGACAAGGATGCTCACGTTGCATGCGAATCATTTTCTACTACAGACTTTTTAATGGTTGGTGGTGAAATTGGCTTCCAGAATATTAAAGTAGACAACGCTTTTTCAAAAAAATTTAACGCTGGAGTTGAAAAAATTGCCCGCCAGGTTGCTCTGGATATTGGTTATAACGATCCTGAAGTTGGTTTGGATGGTGCTAACTGTATTTTCCAAAATCGTCTTCATGCTCAGTCCGCTGATATTAATCAGGGGGTTGTTGGTAAACGAGGCGAAGAAGAGCTTAAGGAATATGAAAATCAGCAGGGGGCCGGAGATCAGGGAATGATGTTTGGTTTTGCATGTAACGAGACACCTTCATTAATGCCAGCTCCAGTTTATTATTCTCATCAGATTTTGCTCCGTGCTCATGAATTGCGTCACTCAGGAAAAATAAAATGGCTTCGTCCTGATGCAAAATCTCAGGTAACAATTGAATATGATGAAAATGACAAGCCGGTAAGAATTGATACTGTAGTTGTTTCTCATCAGCATAATCCTGACGTTGATTACGATACTATCAAGAAAACAATCATTGAAGAAATCATTAAGCCAGTTCTTGAGACAACAGGACTTTTGACAGCTGATACAAAATATTTCATTAACCCAACAGGACGATTTGTAACTGGTGGTCCAGATGGAGACTCCGGTCTTACAGGTCGCAAGATTATTGTTGATACATACGGCGGAATGGGACGTCACGGTGGCGGTGCTTTCTCGGGAAAAGATCCTTCTAAGGTTGATCGTTCTGCAGCTTACATGGCTCGTTACATTGCAAAAAATGTTGTGGCTGCTGGCCTTGCTGACCGTGCCGAGGTTGAATTAGCTTATGCAATTGGCGTGCCCTTCCCGGTTTCTATTTACGTTAATACCTTTGGAACAGAAAAAGTAGAACGCGCAAAAATTGAAGCCGCAGTTGAAAAAGTTTTTGATTGTACTCCTGCAGGAATTGTAAAAACTTTAAACCTTAAACAGCCAATCTACCGTAAAACAGCATCTTACGGACACTTTGGTCGTGAAGGATTCCCTTGGGAAGCTACAGATAAGGTTGAAGAATTAAAAGCGGCAATAAAATAATGAAATTACTTTCACCAGAAGAAATGGATATTGTTTTCACCCGTTGGCAGACACAGAACCCTGAACCTGTTTCGGAACTGGAATATGTGAATCCATTTACACTTCTGGTGGCTGTTGTTCTTAGTGCACAAGCTACAGACAAATCTGTAAATATTGCTACAAAAAATCTATTTCCGATAGCCGACACCCCAGAAAAAATGCTGGCTTTGGGAGTAGATGGATTAATTCCTTATATAAAAACAATCGGGTTGTACAAAAACAAAGCAGCCCACGTAATCGGACTTTCAAAAATGCTTATAGAAGATTTTGGAAGTCAGGTTCCTGATAATCGTGAAGATTTAATGAAACTGCCTGGAGTTGGCCGTAAAACTGCAAATGTAGTTTTGAACGTCATATTCCATGTACCAAGTATGCCAGTTGATACACATCTTCTGCGAGTAAGCCCAAAAATCGGACTGGCAGAAGGCTCAACTCCAGAAACTATAGAGAAAAGTCTTTTAGAGCGTATTCCAGAAAAGTATTTATTAAATGCTCATCATTGGATTTTGCTGCACGGACGTTATGTTTGTACCGCCAGAAATCCTAAATGTGAAGAATGCATAATAAATGATGTGTGCAAACACAATTTTTAAAAATGTTAATACAGTAAAGTCAGACACCAATGTATCAAAATACTAGTGGAACAGTGATGACTGACTTTGCTGTATCAGCCTTTGCTGTATCTTCAATCGAAGCTGACAATAGGAGGATTTTTATGAACGAAATTTCTGATGCAGCCGCAAATGCTGTCGAACAAACTTTTTTATTGCAGACAGAAGGCTTCTTACATTGGGTAAAAAGTCTTTTAACATTGGAAAACCTTTTCAAAGTTCTTAGTGCAATCATTACTATATTAGTAATCTGGATTATTTACCGTCTGATTCTTCGTGGCATAAAAAAAGTACCTGCAGAAAAAACAACACAGCACCGCCAGATGCTTTTCAAAAAAATTGTAAAATATTGTTTCTATACAATTTGTGTTGTTTATATTCTAGGACTGTTTGGTGTAAAGCTTAGTGCCATCTGGGGTGCTGCAGGAATTGCCGGAGTTGCCATTGGTTTTGCAGCTCAAACTTCTGTAAGTAATCTGATAAGTGGCCTTTTTGTTCTAACCGAAGGTTCTCTTAAAATAGGTGATTTGATTATTGTTGGAGATGTAACTGGTATTGTAGATACAATTTCTCTGCTTTCTGTACGTGTTCATACTTTGGATAATCAGATGGTTCGTATTCCAAACTCAACAATCATTAACTCAAATCTTACCAATAATTCTTACCATTCAGTTCGTCGTCTCACACTGAATGTTTCTATAAGCTATAAGAATGACATGACTACAGCTTTAGAGGCCTTAAAAAAAGCACCTGAACTATGTCCAACAGTTTTAAAAGATCCTGCCCCAGCAGCATGGTTTGACGGATTTGGTGAAAGTGGAATTAATATGACTGTTGCAGCATGGTTTAAACCTGTAGATTTCTTACAGACAAAAAATGATTTGTACATCGCTATGAAGAAAGTCTTTGATGAAGCAGGTATCGAAATTCCATTTAATCAGCTTGATGTAAAAATCAAAGAAGACTAATGTCAGAAAACTATTTTTCTAAATACGACTGGAATACTATGATGTCTCTTCACGGAGAAATTGATTTTAGTATTCCAGCTTATCATGAAGTTCTATGTCCAAAATCTGATTTTCCTGATTTCTTAAACAGATATATAGAACTACCAGTTTTACAACGACTTAAGGGTGTTGGATTATTATGCGGTACAGATTGGACTAAACTTTATCATAATCGAATTTACTATTCTCGTTTAGACCACAGTATAGGTGTAGCTTTAATTGTATGGCATTTTACTCACAATAAAGCTCAAACAATCGCTGGTCTTTTACATGATATTTCCACACCAACTTTCAGCCACGTCTCAGATTTTAGAAAAGGTGATGCCTTGACTCAAACTGTTACTGAAGGCCCAACCGCAACTATTATCAGAAACGATACTGAATTACAAAAACTACTTAAATATGATAATCTAACCAATGAAGAGATTGAAGATTATCACATCTATCCAATAGCTGATAACGAAATTCCTCAATTAAGTGCAGATCGTCTTGAATATATGTTTCCTTCTGGAGCAGCACTTGATGGCAGCTGGACAATGGAAGAAATTGCCCGCTGCTACAATGATATTCTGATATTGAAAAATGAACAGGGAATGCCTGAATTAGGATTCTCTCACGTCAAAATTGCAGAAGAATATTGCCGTCATTTCTGTATGATTGGACACATTTTGCAACTAAACGAAAACAAACTGACTCTCCATATGCTTGGTCAGATTATGAATATGGCCGTTGAATCAGGAGTTTTAAACGAAGAAGATTTCATGCAGCTAAACGAATCCCAAATCCTAAATAAAATCGAAAAAAATGCACCAAATACATCAATCTATTTAACACGATATTTTAATACTTTTAGAAAAATGACAGAAATTGAACACACAAACGAACCTCTTTCATCTGATGAATATTTCTGTGTAAATCTCAAAGTAAAACAACGTTATATTAATCCATTAGTAAAAACTGATGGCAATACTGTACGACTTTCGGACATAAGCCAGTTTTCAAAAAACTTAATCAAAGATTTTCTTTCGTTTGAAGATACTAAGTTCGGCTGCGTAAAATTATTAAACTATTAATCCTACAGTAATTTTCTTTTATAACTAAATTTGTTAATATATAAATATGATGGAATTAAATAGTAAACAGAGAAAAGTTTTAGAAAAAGCTGCTCATGGTCTTCAGCCAGTTGTAATTGTTGGCGGTGCAGGACTTACAGAAGGCGTTGCTCAGATGATTAAAAACAGCATTGCAGCTCACGAACTGATTAAAGTAAAATTCAACGAATACAAAGATGAAAAACGTGAATTGATAGAAGAAGTATGCAATCAGTTTGATATTACACTGGTTAGAATTATTGGAAATATTGCAATTTTGTATCGTCAGGCAGAAAAGCCTGATGACCGCAAATTTGATATTTAATTTTTATTCTCAATTTTTGCATAAGCCCAGCGAACCACTGCCAGAGCATAACGCAGCTGGTTCTCTGGGAAGAAAATGTAATATTTTCGTTCTCCACAAGTAATCAACATAACACTGTTAGAAACTGAAGAAACCGAAGTTAATGCTTCCAGTGGAAATTCGTAATCCCCTTCCTTACTAAAAACTACAACTCTTTTATTTGTAACAATAAAATCACCATGATTATCCTTTTGAGTTGTTTCTGTTGCATAACAAATCTTTTCGCCAGCTACTGTACGGAGCTTTAAAAAATGAACCATAGGCATTTTTGCATTATCAGCCAAAGGAAGCTTATATTGATTTGTATCTACATAAGGATTTTCATAGCCTCTTTTTTTATTTTTGCCATTAAGATTCTGCCAGATAATTAAAAAAAGCATGAACAAGAAGAACATAATTGTATAAAAAGCCCTTCCATTCTCTTGGGCACGCCGGCGTTTTAAACTACGAGGTAATCTTTCTTCAGGTTCAACTTCATCTTTTTTATCTGATTTATTTTTTGATTTTTCACCATCAATATTTTCTTTTTCTTCACCAGGAGTTGTAATAGAATTTTCATAAGCAGTTTCTCCAGCTCCATAATTTATAGGAACAGAAACCCCGCTAGTATTATATGAAGGTTCCAGTAAAAGCAGAAGAAAAACTATACCAATATACAATGCTGTAAAAATTCCACTAAAAATAAACTTGCGTTTTTTCTTCCATTCTGTGAAGAACCACATAGTTACAAGACCAATTGGAATAAAAATGATGGAACAAAAACATATTATTGTAATAATTGAAAAGATTTTGTTTCTTTGCATTGGAAATCAACCCCGAAAGTAGTTTTTAAATTTTCAACTGACATTATATCACCAGGTGTACCAATAAGCACATTTTTTTCTGGGGGAAGCAGCATTATTTTTTTTGCATAATTATAAGCAATATTAATATCGTGAATTGTTACAAGGATTCCGATGTTCTTTTTTTCTGCCAGATTCTTCAACAATGTCATAAGCTGAGGTTCATATACAAAATCCAGACTGGCAGCAGGCTCATCCAATAACATAAAGGATGGTTGCTGAGCAAAAGCTCTGGCAATTCGTACCTTCTGAAATTCCCCGCCGGAAAGAGTATGAACTGTTCGATCTGCAAATTTATCTAATCCCAGATCAACAAGAACTTTCATCACCACCGTCCGGTCATTCACCGAATAGTGACCTCCTTTAGAATGAGCAAATCTTCCCTGTAAAACATATTCTTCTACAGTAAAATCCCAGGCCGAAGCTTCAGTCTGCTGCATGTAAGCAAGAATATTTGCCCTGTCAGAAAAATGCAGGCTGGATAAATTAATGTCATTTTGTTTTGTTTTTTCATTTCTAAAAAGAACTGTCCCTTCATTTATCACAAGATTATTATCTGGAACACCAGCAATCACAGAAAGTAATGTTGATTTTCCACAACCGTTAGGGCCACAAAGGCAAACAAAATCCCCCTGATTCAAATCAAACTCTACACCTTGTAAAACCGATTTTCCAAGTTTACCGTTTTTATAAGAGACTCTGAGATTTTTCACAGATAAAACAGACATACTTTTCTAATCCTTTTTTAAGCAAAGTGTAAGGAAAAACGGAACGCCTAAAATTGATGTAATAATTCCTGCTGGTAATTCCGCTGGAGCAATGATTGTTCGGGCAAAAATATCAGATAACAACAAAAGTATAGCTCCAAAAAGCATACTGAATGGAATCAGTATTTTTGATTTTGGTCCTAGAATTTTTCGCACAATATGGGGAGCAATCAATCCTACAAAGCCAATTGTTCCACCTGCACAAACTCCACAACTAACAGCCAGTGCTCCAGAAATCAACACAAGAATTCTCAATCGGCTAACTTCTACACCAAGACTGGCCGCAGATTTTTCTCCACCAGTCAGCAAATCTAAAGGGCGGGAAATGCAGAACATCATAATTATAGAAATGACTGCCGGAATAATGATGAAATACAGTTCTTTCCAGCTTCGCCCGCTAAAGCTTCCAAGAATCCAGCTGTAAATTGAATGAAGTTCTTTATTACCAGAAAGAAGTATCATTGAACTTGTTGAAGAATACAAGGTTCCAAGAGCAGTTCCACAAAGCAATAACATAATAGAAGAATTACGACCGGCCCTGCTGAACGCTAAAGTTGTTACAAAAGCTCCCGCTAAAATTGCACCTATAAAGGCTGAAACATTTATTCCCATACCAAAGCCTAAAACTGATGCACAAACTGCTCCCAGAGTTGCCCCGGAACTGATTCCCATGATACCTGGCTCTGCCAACGGATTTCTGAAAAAAAGCTGGAATATAGCACCACTGCCCCCAAGAAGAATCCCTGTTAATAGAACAAGCAGAGAGCGAGGAAGACGGATATTCCACAGAATGATGTTCTGAAACTTATCACCACCACCAAAAATTGTTTTGAATGGAAGTTTTTCGGCACCAAGGGCCAGAGACAAAATAAAAACAGCGATCAGTACAAAAAATGTTATAGCGAATTGTAAACTGATTTTTGTAATAACTGCTGTTTTTTTCATTTATTTAGAAATTAATTCTGAAAGAGTCTGAACTGCATCTGCAATTCTTGGACCAGGTCGTGTAAACAAATTATCATCAATTATATAAACACGATTATTTTTTACTGCAGGAATATTTTTCCAGCCGGCACGACTTCCAACTGTTTCTGCAGAAATACCACTTGCTACAGGAATAAGAATAATTTCTGGCTGACGAGCAATAATAGTTTCTTCGCTTACCATTGGATAAGCTTCTGATAAATCACTAAAAAGATTTTTACCACCAGCTGCAGAAATCACATCATTAATGAAAGAAGTTGAACCTGCAGACATGTAAGGTGCATTCCAGACCTCGTAATAAACTGATGGAGTAGCTGCAGAGGTATCACGGAAAGACGAAATTTTCTGATTCATTTCTGCAATTACTTTTTTAGCTTCTGCAGTATGGCCAGTTAATTCTCCAATCTGCTGAATTTCCTGTTCCAAATTCTTAATTGAACTGGCAGTTGAAACGTAATAAGCAATCTTGTTAGCCTCCAGACCTTCAATCAGAAAGTTATGCATACCGTCTGTAAGATAAACAAGATCTGGCTTAAAAGACAGTATCTTTTCCATGCTTAATGTTTTACCATCAAAGCCGCCTACTTTTGGAAGCTCAGTGGCTTCTGCAGGATAATCTGTAAAATCGCTTACAGCAGAAATCTGTTTGCCAGCACCTACTGCAAAGAGAATTTCAGCAGAGGCTGGAGAAAGTGCAACAATTGACTGTGGATAATCATTTTTTGCAGTTTCAGATTTTTTTGCACAGCCAGAAAGTAAAACCGCAAAAATTAAGGCTAATGCGCCGTATTTAATTTTTCTCATTATTTTGAAGCACCATACTGTTTGTAATATTCATCAATCTGAACTTTGATTTCGTCTGTAATATATTTCTTGTCACCATTTGTATAAAGTGCATCTACTACATCTTCCATAGAAACAATAGCACAGGTTTTAAATCCATAAGTATCAGCAATAACTTCCAAAGCTGATTTTGTTGAATCTGGAGCTTTTTCCTGGCGATTAAGACTTACGATTTCTCCTAAGATTTTAATTCCACCCTCTGTTGTTTCCTGAGCACGAATTTTTGGGTAAACTTCTTCAATTGATTTACCAGAAGTTGTTACATCTTCAATAATAACAACACGGTCACCATCTTTAAGGTTATAACCAAGAATACCACCTTTATCTGCACCATGATCTTTTTCTTCTTTACGATCACAACAGTATTTAATTTCCTTTCCATAAAGTTCTGAATATGCAATTGCTGTTGCAACCGCCAAAGGAATTCCTTTATAAGCAGGACCAAAGAATGCATCAATTTCATCGCCAAAGTTATCGTGAATTGCTTTTGCATAATATTCACCTAAACGTTTCAATTGACTTCCAGTAACATAAGCACCTGCATTCATAAAGAATGGAGACTGACGTCCGCTCTTCAATGTAAATGAGCCAAATTTCAAAACCTGAGCTTCAACCATAAAATCAATAAATTCTTTTTTGTACTGTTCCATTTATATCTCCTAATGACACTTACCACTGTCATTCCACAGCTTGATTGTGGAATCTAGATTATCGGGTCAAGTCCGATAATGACATGCTCGTGGTTTATTCTAATTTAAATTGAATATATTCTCAATTGAGTTTAAGATGATTCCATGCCTAGTTTTGTTTCAATTTCAAAAGATATACTTACCCCAGTTCCTGCTGACTATAAAGAAGTTGCCCGTTACATTGGGTACAGCAGACAAATATCTCCAGATGATATGACAAATGGACTAATTGAAAAGGGTTGTAAAGAACTTTTCGGAAAATTGATGCCTCAGGCAGTTTACGAAGAATTTCCTCTAACAATAAATAATGATGAAAATGGGCCTGAAATAAGTTTTGCAGATGTAAATCTTAAATCCGTTGATTTATGGCACAATTTACACTCCTGCACTTCGGTTTATTTAATAGCCTGCACAATTGGTCCACAAGTTGATGCATTTATCAGACGGGCACAAACTACGAATCCTGCTTATGCCGCAGTTTTACAGAGCACAGGAGCTATGTATATTGAAAAACTTGTTGATTATGTAAATGAGGACATAAAAAAGAACGCCTCCGCATCTGGTAAGGAGGCAAAACCCCGATACAGTCCCGGCTACGGTGACGTTCCTTTAACAGTTCAAAAAGATTTTTTCAGGCTGTTGCCTTGTACAAGAATCGGACTGACTTTAATGGATACCCTGATAATGGCACCAGAAAAATCAGTTACAGCTTTTGTAGGATGTTATTCTCGAAATTAATCCGAGAACAAAAAAAGTGGTACACCGATGACTGACATCGGCGTATCACTTTTTTTTATTTCAACGAACTTCTATCCAATCTGTCAAAACCATCTGTAAGTTTTTTAGCTATTTCAACTAACTTTGCCAAATCACCCTTACGTCCGCCTTCTATATTTAAAGGCATTACAGGATCATGCAAACTCATACGAAGCAAAATCCATCCCTGAACATCTTCACCCTTGAATGAAAGACGTACACCTTCGTAAGACTGTGGCATTGTATATCCGGCAGCTTCAGCGCGTTTTTTGAATTCAGCAAGAACAGTCTGTCCGTAAGCTTTGAAGTCATCTCCAGAAATCTTAAAGCGATATTCGCCTTCTTCTACCAATGGAGGAAGTTTTTCAATTAAACTATCAAGTTTTTTACCTTCTTTTGCAGCCTTTGCCAAAGCAATTACAAGCTTAACTGCAAGGTATGCACCATCATCAAGGAAGTAGTTATCTTTTAATGCACCATGACCAGAAGTTTCCATAGCCAAAGGAGCAACAGTTCCAGCAGCATTCAATTCCTTCTGCTTGTTGATTACGTTTTTATATCCACGCATGTAGCAGAGATGTTTAAGTCCAAGAACGTCTTCAAGGAAGTATGTAAGACGGTCAGAAGTTACAGAGTCTGTAATAATTGTAGAACCTGGATACTGAGGTGCAAGAATTGCAGAAATCATAGCGATGATAGAATCACGGTTTACTTCGCTACCATCAGAAAGAACTGCAGACATACGGTCAACGTCTGTATCAAAAATCAATCCTAAATCAGCTTTATTGTTCAAAACTGCAGAACGAATCGCTTCCATTGCCTGTTTATTTTCTGGATTTGGAATATGATTTGGGAACATTCCGTCTGGTTCAAGGAACTGACTTCCTGTTGTATCAGCACCAAGAGGCTTCAAGATTTTATCAACAAAGAATCCAGATGCACCGTTTCCTGAGTCTACAACAATGTGCAAACCTTTAAGAGGAGTTTCTCCCATTTCCAAAGCATCAGCAATCTTGTTTTTAAGATATTCTGCATACAAATCAAGAAGATTTACTTTGTAAACTGGAGCATTTACTTTTGCAGGATTCAAAAGTCCAGCAAGCTTCAATATTTCTGTAATATCATCGTGTTCAAGACCGCCATCAAAATCAAAGAATTTAATACCATTGCGGTTGAATGGAAGATGGCTGGCAGTAATCATTGCCGAACCATCAAAATGAGTTTCATCAAAAATAATGGACATAAACATTGCTGGAGTTGTAGCCATTCCACAGTCAAGAACTGTAGCTCCGGCACTAACCATACCTGCAATAAGACCTTCAGAAAGTGCTGGTCCAGAAACACGAGAATCTCGTCCAACACCAATACGTAAAGCATTAGCTGGAGTTCCTGTTTTCTTTTCAAGCCAGCTAACATAAGCACAACCAATCTGTTTTGCAATTTCAGGAGTAATATTTACGTTTTCGCCTTCAACACCTTCTACAGCAACACCACGTACATCACTGCCGTTCTGCAATTTCATTAAATCCATATTCTATAAGCCTCCGCTTTTTTTATCAAAATAATTATATTAATGAAAATAAATGACAACAAGAGAGATTTTTCTTATAAATCTATACTCATCATATAATCATTGTTTTTTAATTTTATTTTTAATCTTCAATTTCAACATAGAAAATTTCAAATGAGCAAGTTCTTCCTTATATACAACACTCTTCATAGTTGGGAAGTGATTGATGAAACTTTCTGCTGCTACGCTCTTCAGAGTCTGCATTTTTTCAATCTTTGCAACAATATTCTGATTTACTTTTTCTCTATCAATCTGAGCATGCTCTTTAACCGATGCCATCATTTCTGCCAAAGATTCACCACGGAACCATTCCTCGTGACCATAATGGCATCGCAAGCTTTCCCCAAAATTCTTGAGTTTTTCCATAGTACGAGCAAAATCCACAAGTTTTCGTACTGTAAAGAATAAGTCTACAATCAATATTACTGCAATGCTTTCTGCGGTAACCGTAATCATAAAATCACCCATCCAATTCAACAGCTGAATTATATAAGGATAAACAAAATGTATCACTCCAAGTCCAAGGAAACCGAATAAAACAGAGTTCAAAAGACAAACTCGTCCATTCAGATTAATTTTAAAATGAGAGTAATCCCACCAACGGGCATGAAACATAACTTCCATAAGCCAGCTGACAAAATATTCTACAATTGTACAAAGAATCATTGAAGCGAAAAAAAGTGGAATCCATGTATTATACAATTGAGGAGGTAACATTAAAATAACTACCCCTCCAAATCCATAAACAGGACATAGAGGACCGTGCAAAAATCCGCGGTTTATAAATCTATGTTCGATTATAACTCCAACATAAATCTCTTCAGAGACCCACCCAATAAAAGCAAATAAAATAAAAATCAAAAAGGCTGACTTAAAAGGCAGCTCAAAAATAGGTAAAAGTTCCATGCTTTAAATATATGCATATTTTCTGTATAATTCAAATTTATGGAAGTATTTCTTGGTATACCTGCTGCTGATGGAACAGGAATTGGTTCTGCATTTGTAATCCCAGATCCTGTAAAACGTGCAATTCCTCAGCATCATATTAAAATTGATCAGACTAAAAAAGGATGGTGTCGCTTTGAAGCTGCAGTTGAAACTGTAACTCTAGAGCTTTCAGAACATCTGGATTCTCTTTCAAAAACTGATCCAAGAGACAAAGCTCAGTGGGAAGTTTTCGAAACTTACATTCTCATGTTAGGAGATCCTGTCTTTATTAAAGAAGTAAAAGATTTCTACGAACAAGAGCTTTTTAATATTGAATATACTGTCCAACTTAAAGCTGAAGAATATGCTGCTAAGCTTCGCCAGTCTGGTAATGATTATCTTGCAGAACGGGCTCAAGATATAACAGATGTTTTTGGCCGCGTTCTTGATGAAATGCTTGATATTCATCCATTTGATATTAATAAAGTTCCAGATGGTTCTGTAATTATTGCTACTTCCCTTAGTTCTGCAGATACTATCGTTCTTTCCAAACGTAAGATTGCTGGGCTTGCCCTTACTGAAGGTGGTGTTTCAAGTCACGTAGTTATTCTTGCCCGTAACTATGGAATACCTACTGTTGTCGGCCTGGAATATATCAGCAAAAAAGTCCACACAGGTGAAACTGTAATTATTGATGGAAAAGAAGCTGAACTCCTTGTAAGTCCTGATAAGAGTACAATCTCAGAATATAAATCAAAAATTCGTCAGGAGCTTTTGCGAAAGCAAAGTCTTAGAGCTTTCTTGGACAGACCCGCTGTTACTAAAGATGGAACCAAATTCAAATTATTTGCAAATATTGGTACTCCAGAAGAAGCTGAACTTGCTCTTGCAGAAGGAGCTGATGGAATTGGTCTTTTCAGAACTGAATTTCTGTATATGGCTCAAAGTGGTGCGTCACTAAATGCGGCAGCCCGTTCATTTAGTGAAGATAATCAATTTGAAGCTTATAAACATGTTCTCCAGATAATGGGTGATAGACCTGTAACAATCCGAACTTTAGATGCTGGTGGAGATAAACTTATTAACTCTGTTGATATTCCTGTTTTGGAAGAAAAAAATCCTCTTATGGGATTACGTGCTGTTCGTTTAAGTTTAAAATGTCCAAACCTTTTAAAGACTCAATTAAGAGCTTTATATAGGGCTAGTATTTACGGAAATCTTTTAATTATGTTTCCACTTATTACAAGTGTTGATCAGGTTCGTGCTTGTCTTGACTTAGTTGAAACTGTAAAGAATGAACTTTCTTCAGAAGGCATAGCTTTCAAAGCCCACATTCCTGTTGGCATTATGATTGAAACTGCGGCAGCCGCTTTGGTTTCAGATTGTTTAACAAAGGTTTCTGACTTCTTTAGTCTTGGTACAAATGACCTGACTCAGTACACACTTGCTGTTGATCGTGAAAATCCTCACGTTTCAAGTTTATATAATGAATTCAATCTCTCGGTATTAAGACTTATTCAGATGACCGTTCGCTCTGCTCACGACGGTAATATTCCAATTGAAGTTTGTGGTGAAATGGCAGGTCGCCAGGATAGTGTTATGGTTCTTGGTGGCATGGGCATTCGTACTTTAAGTATGAGTCCTAAGCAGATTTCCAGCACAAAAGAACTTCTTTCCCGCTTTACCATTCAGGAGCTGGAAGCAATTTCTGCAAAACATCTGGATAACCTGTGGGATCAGAATATTTAAGGAAAAAAAATGGCAAAGAAAAAAGCTAAACCAGACTTTAGTAAACCTAAAGAATTAATAGAAGAAACTCAGAATGAAAATACATATGTTCCATTAAATGAACAGCCTGATTTCATTGTAAATAAAGAAATTGACGGTATTACTGTTGCTCCAGACGGAACTGTAACCGCAACTGGTGATGTTTCTCCAGAAGATGCAGAATACGACGGCCTTCCTATGGTTGTTATTGCAGGACGCCCAAATGTTGGTAAATCTACACTCTTCAATCGTTTCCTAAAAAAACGTGTAGCAATCACAAATGATCAACCTGGTGTAACCCGCGATCCAGTTGAAGCTACTGCAATTTTAAACGGAAAGCCTGTTCACCTTGTAGACACTGGTGGATACAAGCTTACTCGCGATATTGGTACAAAAGAAGCCGAGCTGGATGACTACGTTGTTGAACGTTCCCTAGATATGATTGAAAAGGCTGATGTTGTAATTCTTCTTCTTGATGCCGGCGAAATTACTGGCGAAGATGAAGAATTTATCATCAAAATGCGTCCATACTGGAATAAATTGATTGCTGCTGTAAATAAAACAGAAGGTGGCAAGAATGAAGCTGAAGCATGGAACTATGCAAAATATGGTTTTGATGAGCTTCTTTTCGTTTCTGCAGAACATGGTGACCGAATTGGTGATTTAACTGATTTAGTTACATCCCGCTGTGATTTCAGCAAGGTTCAGGTACTTTCATCTGACCGCCCAATTAAAATTGCAATTTTGGGAAAACCAAATACAGGAAAATCTACACTTTCAAACCGTCTTACACATTCAGAAAATTCTATTGTTTGTGATTACGCCGGAACTACCCGCGACGTTGTTGAAGGTGAATTTGAATATAATGGCAAACATTTTAAAGTTTTGGACACAGCAGGCATCCGACGAAAAGCAAAAGTTCATGAAGATGTAGAATATTACTCTGTAAATCGTGCTATAAAAACTCTAGATGAATGTGACATTGTATTCCTCATGATTGATGCGGTAGAAGGTCTTGCTGAACAGGATAAAAAAATCTGTTCTTTAGCATATGAAAAAGGACGTGGAATTATTTTTGTCTTGAATAAATGGGACTTAAAAGAAGATCAGAGCAATAAAGCTATTAAAGGTGTCCGAGAATGGATGAACATTATGTTTGCTCATATGGATTTTGCACCTATTCTTCCTCTTTCTGCATTAGAAGGAAAAGGTGTTAAAGATTTACTTAATACTGCCATAATGCTCTACGAACAGTTAACTCGCAAAATCGGAACATCTTCTCTTAATAATGCTCTGCAGGATTGGTTGGATCGTTATCCGCCACCAGCAAGTAAAACTGCTCATTTTAAAATCCGCTATATGACTCAATCAAGTACAAATCCAGTTTCTTTTATTATTTTTGCAACAAGACCAGAGGTTGTACCAGAAACTTATATTACAT
Organism: Treponema sp.; assembly: GCA_016297805.1. GTDB lineage: Bacteria > Spirochaetota > Spirochaetia > Treponematales > Treponemataceae > Treponema_D. The sequence continues at coordinate 29,850 of JAEDFX010000018.1, forward strand.
ACTTGAAGAATCGTATTCGTGAAGATTTAGGCTATGACCAGATTCCAGTTCAATTGGAAATAAAAGGAAGTCGTCAAAAGTGGGAAGATATGTATGGCCGCTAGTGGTCATCATTGAACCAGAAAAAACTTTTCAGCTTTAACTATCTGATTTGGAAATTTATGACATACTCTATTGGTGATATTGAAGACATTACAGGAATAAAGCCTCACATTCTGCGTTACTGGGAAGACGTTATTCCTGGATTTTCTCCAAAAAAAGATATGGGTGGTCGTCGTGCATATACACAGCATGATTTAGAATTGATTTTTCGTCTGAAATATTTAATTACAGAAAAAAAATTTACAGCTGAAGGGGCAGGCCAGCAAATACTTGAAGAAGCCCAATACGTTCAGAATAATGCAGAAATTTTCCAGCAGATTAGGGAAACAAGAGAACTGCTGACAGAAGTCTATCTGAATGTAAAAAAATTAAATAGATAATCAAATAATGGAATATTGAGTATGAGAAATGATAAGAAAACAAC
>JAEDFX010000099.1 GCA_016297805.1 Treponema sp.
TCAATCTGTTGTTGTGTATCTGCTACACAGACTGGTAAAGAAATGCAGTTCTTCGGAGCTCGTGCTAACTTGGCTAAAGCTCTTCTTTACGCTTTCAACGGTGGTAAAGATGAACACATCAAGAAGGGACAGCAGATTGGTCCTAACTACGAACCAATCACATACGATACAATCGATGCTTCTAACTACAAAGAAGTTGAAAAGAAATACCTTGCTATGCTCGAATGGTTGGCAGATGTATACGTAAACGTATTGAATGCTATCCACTACATGCATGATAAATACTACTACGAAGCTGCTGAATTGGCTTTGGAAGATACAGATATCAAACGTACATTCGCTACTGGTATTGCTGGTTTCTCTCATGTAGTAGACTCACTCTCAGCTATGAAATATGCAAAAGTTCACGTAGAACGCGAACAGTATCAGGTAACTGATAAAGCAGGTAACGTAGTTGATACAGTAACTCTCGTAAAAGACTTCAAGGTAGAAGGTGACTTCCCACGTTATGGTCAGGATGATGACCGTGCAGACGAAATCGCTGTATGGTTGCTCAAGACATTCATGAACATGATTAAGAAACATCCAACATACCGCAATGCTGAACCATCTACATCTATCCTTACAATTACTTCAAACGTTGTATACGGTAAGGCTACAGGTGCTCTTCCTAACGGACGTCCAGCTGGTGCTCCATTCTCTCCAGGTGCTTCTCCATCTTACGGTGCAGAAACAAAAGGTTTGATCAAGTCTTTGAACTCAGTTGCAAAACTTCCATACCACTACGCTTTGGATGGTATTTCAAATACTCAGACAATCAACCCATCTGCTCTTGGACACGAAAAAGGTGAACAGATTAACAACCTGGTAAGCGTTCTCGATGGATACTTCTCACAGGGATCACACCACTTGAACGTAAACGTATTCGGTGTTGAAAAACTTAAGGATTGTCAGGCTCATCCAGAAAAACCTGAATATGCTAACTTCACAGTTCGTGTATCTGGTTATGCTGTACGCTTCATCAACCTTACAAAAGAACAGCAGGACGACGTAATCGCACGTACATGTCACGCAGCTCTTTAGTAATTAAGAATTAAGAATGCGGAATTAAGAATTATTGGTTTCGCATTTCTGAATTTTCTTTACGACTCCCATTGCCAGTTTTGGTGATGGGATTTTTTTTGCATAATGGTTTGTAATTTTTCACTAATAACATTCTAAAGTGATACACTGATGTCAGTCATCGGTGTACCACTTTTTTATTTTGTAGTAATATGCCTTATGTTTGATTATTACTTTTTTGATTTGGACGGCACATTAACAAATCCTGCCCTTGGTATTACAAATTCATTTAAGCATGCCTTAAACGAACTTGGTTTAGAAATTCCATCTTACGAACAGCTTTGTTCCTATATTGGACCACCACTTATTGCAACCTTTAAAAAATTCTACAATTACAATGACGAACAGGCAGCTATTGGTGTAAAAAAATATCGGGAATATTTTGCCCATAAAGGACTTTTTGAAAATGAAGTTTATGAGGGAATTGAAGAACTTTTAGAATATTTAAAATCAAAAGATAAACATCTGGTAGTTGCAACATCAAAACCAGAGCCTTATGCAAAACAGATTCTTGAACATTTTAATCTGGCAAAATATTTTGATTATATTTGTGGAAGTAATCTGGATGAAACTCGCAGTAAAAAAGGAGAAGTAATTGCCTATGCTCTTGAAACCTGTGGAAATCCAGATAAGTCAAAAGTTCTTATGATTGGTGATAGAGAACACGATATTATTGGAGCAAAGGAAAATAATCTGAAAAGCTGTGGTGTGTTATTTGGTTTTGGTTCTCGTGAAGAACTGGAAAAAGCCGGAGCAGATTACATAGCAGAAAAAGTAAAAGATTTAGAGAGAATATAAAATGTCATACGTAAAAGCATCAACACAATATAAAAGAGAACATAAGGCTGATTATGGTCATGAAAAAATAGAGATTCTGTATCAGGATCAATATATCGTAGTAATAAATAAACCTACAGGTTTATTGTCTGTTCCATATCCTGGAAGTAAGGTTAGAACAGCCCAGTCAGTGTTGGAAGAAATCCTCAGAAAGCAAGGTACTGTAAACGCTAAGCATAAACCATATGTAGTTCATCGTCTTGACCGTGATACTAGTGGTGTTATGATGTTTGCACTTACAGAACAGGCACAGCAGAAAATTATGAATACCTGGCATACAATGGTGACAGAAAGACTTTATCATGCTCTTGCAGAAAATTCACCAAAGGCAGATTTACATACTCCAGAAGGATTAATAGATGATGCACTTGCCCAAAATGCTCATAATGTAGGATTTGTTCCAAAGCAAGGGGATGTAGATAAGAAAGGACATGAATTTAAAACAGTAGCCGCAAGAACTCATTATAAAAAAATTCTTGAAGGTCCAACACATACAATTTTTGAACTTTCTCTAGATACAGGTAAAAAAAATCAGATTCGTGCTCATCTTGCTGCACATGGTTATCCTCTGGCAGGTGATGAAGAACATAGGGCTCATACAGATCCATTTCATCGCTTGTGTCTTCATGCTAGAACCTTGGAGTTTAATCATCCTTTTACAGGGGAACATATGATTTTTGAAGTTCCAGAACCAGAAGAGTGGATTGATTATACAAAAAAAGGCGATAAACATCCTGAAACTCCAGTATGGATGGTAGAAAAAACAGAAAAGTTCGCAAAAATGAAAAAGGCTGATGATAAAGATGAGTTAAAGTTGGGAGAACGTAAGCTTTCAAGAAAAGCTGCCGCTCATATGGATTTTATTCAGCAGGGAAGAAATCATGGAAGACGTTAAGTTGAGAGTAGTAAATCCGGAAGATGCAGAAGAGCTTCTTGGAATTTATACATATTATGTGGAAAACACTTCCATAACTTTTGAATGGGAAGTTCCTTCAATTGAAGAATTCCGTTCAAGAATTGAAAATACTTTGAAGAAGTATCCATATATAGTGGCTGTTCATAATGAGAAAATAATTGCCTATGCTTATGCAAGTCCTTTTAAAACCCGGGCAGCATATGATTGGGCAATAGAAACTTCTATATACGTACATAAGGATTTCCGCCGTAGTGGAGTAGGCCGAAAGATTCTTTTAAAACTGGAAGAATTACTTGCTAAACAGAATATTCTGAATGTAAATGCATGTATTGCTTATCCACCAGTGGAAGATGAGTACCTTACAAAAGATAGTGTTCGTTTTCATGAAAAAATGGGATACAGGCTGGTAGGTGAATTTCATCAGTGCGGATATAAGTTTAATCGCTGGTATAATATGGTCTGGATGGAGAAAATGATAGGTGAACATGTTGTAAATCAACCTAAAATTGTTGTTTTTCAGCCAAAGAATGAAATTTAAACTTGTTTTAATGGTTTTTCTGGGGGATAATATTAGTATCTATAAATATTGTTAAATTTGTGTGCTATTAAGGAGATATTTTATGGGTAAGAAAAAACGTGAGGGTAAATTATTCATTAGGATTGCAGGAATTATTGCGATTATAATGATTTTTTTGAATTTGTGTGAGACATTTATTGTAGCAGGACATACAGAAAAACAGGTTACAGAACTTAGTACTGAACGTTATGTTGACGTATCAAATGGTTATGCATCTAACATTAGCCAGATTCTGGATGAGTACTTTGCTCACCTTGATTACTATGTAAACCATGATGTTGTTCAGACACAGGATACAAATATTATTGTACAGTGGCTTCGTGCTCATGAATCTCTCCGTTTTAAGGATTTCGATTATGTTGCATGGGTAGATAAAAATGCAGATTTCTATTCTGATATTGGAACTCATACAAATATTAAAGATAGAGATTATTTTCAGGCTATAATGCAGCAGGGAAAGGATATTTTCATTGATAATCCTGTAAGTTCAAAAACATCAGGACAGACAATTGTTCATATTTCCCGAGCTGCTAAAGTAAACGGTAAAACAGTTGGTTTCTTCTGTGCTGTAGTAAATATCAATCATCTTTCTGTTCTTCTTGATGATGTAAATATGGGTAACAACGGTATTGCGATGTTGGTTTCTGGTGATGGCCAGACAATTGCAAAAGTTGGTGCTAAAGATATGCTTGATCTGGATATTGATGTTTCAAAATATACAGATTCTTCTGTTATTAATACTGAATTCTTATCAAACCTTAATGGAGCTGGACAGGTTTACAATATTGTAAGACCAATTTCAAATACTAAATGGTCTACAGTATTTCTTATTAAAGAATCAGCTATTACTGCAATTTCAACTGGTATTGGAAGATACATTACAGGCTTCTCAATACTTCTTGCCGTTCTTGTAGTAATGGTAATTGCAATTGTTGTATATATATCAACTAAACCTCTTGCCGTTCTTGAAAAAGCTATTAAAGAAATTGCAACAGGAAATGCCGATCTTACAAAACGTATAGATATTAAAGCAAATAATGAAATTGGACGTGTTGTACAAGGATTCAATCAGTTCTCTGAGAAGCTTCAGGATATTGTATCTTCAATCAAAGAAACAAAAGAAGGTCTTGTTACAGCTGGTCAGAATTTGAATCAGAGTACATCAGATACTGCTGCTGCAATTACAGAAATTATTGCAAATATTGACAGTATGGGTAACAGTATTTCTTCACAGTCTAATTCTGTAAATCAGACTGCTGGTGCTGTAAATCAGATTGCTTCAAATATTGAATCATTGAATAATATGATTGAATCTCAGTCTGCAAGTGTTACACAGGCTTCTGCCGCTGTAGAAGAAATGATTGGAAATATTAATTCTGTAAGTAATTCTGTTGATAGAATGGCTGTGCAGTTTAAGGATCTTGAAGAGAAATCTATTGCTGGTCTTCAGTTGCAGGATGAAGTATCTAACAAAATGGAACTTATTGAATCTGAATCTGAAGCTTTGCAGGAAGCCAATACGGTTATTGCAAATATTGCGGAACAGACAAACTTGCTGGCTATGAACGCCGCAATTGAAGCTGCTCATGCGGGCGAAGCAGGTAAGGGATTCTCGGTTGTTGCTGATGAAATTCGTAAGCTTTCAGAGAATTCAACATCTCAATCAAACTCAATTGGTGCTCAGCTTAAGAAGATTATTGATAGTATTTCTGAAATGGTTGCTGCTTCAGAAGAAGCTAAACAGTCATTCTCTGCAGTGTCTGCCGGAATTAATGAGACAAACTCTCTTGTTCAGGAAATCTCTGGTTCTATGGCAGAACAGCAGGAAGGTTCACGTCAGATTTCTGAAGCCCTTAGTGCTATGAATGATAGTACATCTGAAGTTCGAAGTGCATCTATGGAAATGGCAGAAGGAAATAAGTCAATTCTTGCCGAAATTCAGAATTTGCAGGATGCAACATTCACTATGAAGTCAGGTATGGATGAAATGTCAGTCGGTGCTACACAGATTAACAGAACTGGTAGTGAACTTTCTAATATTTCAGACCAGATGGATGTTTCTATTAAGACAATTGGTGAAGAAGTAGATAAATTTAAGGTTTAATCTTCTTAAATAATATTTCATAACTTATTGAAACCTTCGGATAAGGAGTGTAAACTTCTAACTCGAAGGTTTTTTATTTCGATATTCATGTTATTGCCGGACTAATCTGGCAATCTATTTTGGAGGAATTATGCAAGGATATATTCATCAGCTGGAAAGTTTTGGATGTGTAGATGGTCCTGGCAGCCGTTTTATTATATTTTTTAGTGGTTGTCCTTTACGTTGTAAATATTGTCATAATCCAGATACTTGGAAAATGCAGGATGGAAAATTATATACAGTAGATGAATTGTTGCGTGAAGCTGAAACTTGTCGCCCATACTGGGAGACAAAAGGTGGAATTACTGTAAGTGGTGGAGAACCTCTTATGCAGATAGACTTCCTTTTAGAGTTATTTACAGAGTGTAAGAAACGCAATATTAATACCTGTATTGATACTGCCGGAGGACCTTTTACAAAAGAAGGCGAATGGTTTGAGAAGTTCAAAAAACTTATGGAAGTAACAGATATTCTTCTTATGGATATTAAACATATCAATGAAGAAGAACATATAAAGCTAACAGGTCATACCGGTAAAAATGTTCGTGAGATGTTTGCATATCTGGATGAAATCAAAAAGCCAATCTGGATTCGTCATGTATTGGTTCCAGGTATTACAGATAATGATGAATATCTCACAGAAACAAGAGATTTTATTCGTACTCTTCACAATGTAAAACGTGTGGAAATTCTTCCTTATCATGGTTTAGGCGCTATGAAATACAAGGATTTAGGAATTGATTACGAGCTGAAGGATTTAGAGAGTCCTACACAGGAACGTGTAGCTAATGCAAGAAAAATCCTTGAATGCGAAAAATACACAGAGTGGCAGTCTCTTCCCTAGTGTTTATTTTTTTACTATAATATTAGAACTATTTTTTTGGAGTTCATACGATGATTGATAAGTGGGAAATTGTAATTGGATGTGAAATTCATACTCAGCTTTTAACAAAAACAAAAGCATTCTGTGCCTGTGAGAACCGTTATGGTGGTATGCCAGATACTCGCGTTTGTCCTGTTTGTTTGGGACTTCCAGGAGCTATGCCTCGTATTTCTAAAGGTTATGTAGAACTTGGAGCAGTTGCTGGTCAGGCTTTGAATTGTCATATTGCCCGTTTTACAAAATTTGACCGCAAGCATTATTTCTATCCAGACTTGGCAAAAGGTTATCAGATTACACAGTATGATATTCCTCTTTGTGACAATGGATATGTAGATTTGCCAATGCGCAGCTTCCCTAAAGATGAGCAGCCAGGTGGATTAAAGTGTCGTGATAAGAATTTCATTGGTGAAAATTGTATCATTGAATCAAATGGTCAGAAATATCGTCGTGTTCGTGTAGAACGTATTCATCTTGAAGAAGACGTAGGTAAGTCTTTACATTTGCAGGGATCTCACTCATATATCGATTATAACCGTTGTGGTACTCCACTTATTGAAATTGTAACAAAACCTGATATGACTTCTCCAGAAGAGGCTGCTTTATTTATGCAGACAGTTCAGGAAATTCTTCGTTATGTAAAAGTAACAAATGGTAACCTGGAAGAAGGAAATATGCGTTGTGATGCCAATATCAACCTTAATGTATGGGAAGATGGAAAATTGTATCATACACCAATTTCTGAAATTAAAAACTTGAACTCCTTTAAGGCAATCCGTGATGCATGTACTTATGAAGCTCAGCGTCAGTTAAAAGAATTCCAGGAAGATCGTCAGGAATTCAATCCTGGTTTCAAAGTAACAATGGGTTGGAACGAGGTTGAAGGTAAGACTGTTGTACAGCGTACAAAGAACTCATTCGTTGATTATCGCTTTGTTGTTGAACCAGATATTAAGCCATTCTCTGTAAGTGAAGAATTGATAGCAGAAGCTCTTAAGAATGTAGGAGAACTTCCAGAAGCTAAACGTCAGCGTTATAAGAAACAGTATGGCATGACAGATTTTGATGTAGAAACAATTACTTCTACAAAAGATCTTGCAATGTTCTTTGAAGATGCAGCGCAGAAATCAAAAAATCCAAAGAAAGCTGTAAATCTTATTCTTGCAGAGTTGCTTGCCGTTCTAAATGAAAAGAAACAGGCAATTACAGACGTTCAGATTACTCCAGCACACATTGCAGAACTTGCAGATGCATTGGAAGATGGAAAAATTACTTCTAAGCAGGGTAAGGAAGTATTTGCTGAAATGA
>JAEDFX010000100.1 GCA_016297805.1 Treponema sp.
CAAACTTTTGATTTTCATAAATTTTAGCAAGTTTTCCACCATCCCCCTGTAACTGCACATACGGCGGATTACCAATCACAACATCAAATCCATCTTTAATTCCGAACATCCATTCTGCATCAAAGAATGAACTTGCAGGTGCACTCTGGTCGTAAGGGTTCCATGCTGCAAGCTGTTTGGCATCTTCCGGGGAATAAACCTGTTCTTCTTCCAAAAGTTTTGAAAGTTCCTTTCTGAGTTTTTCGTCCTCCTCCCGGTTTTCTTTTTTCTCCTGTGCTGTTTTTGCGCTAAAGTGAACTTTTCGGATTTCTCCAAGTTTTTTGGTAATTTCGTCAATTCTCGGATTTGCAAACAGAGCCATATCATCTGTTTTCTTTGCTTTTCCAATCAACGTATTTGCCGCAACAAATTTTGTCTCAAGGTTAGGAAGAGGATTATAGCCGTAATTTTCTTCAGGATGATTTTCTATCTTTGGCTGCTCGCAAATCAGGCTGATAAAGAAACGCAGTTTACTGATTTGTACGGCAATGGGCTGAATGTCCACGCCAAAAATTGAATCCTGAATGATTCTTGTTTTAAGGCTGTAAAGATATTTTGCATACTCAAAATCATTGTCCTCTTCTGCTACATCAATTGAAAGAGCCGGCTTTTCTTCGTTTCTGTACTGACGGAATTTATTTTGAACATTATAGCTTCTGTACTGCCAGATAATGTCTTTTGTGTCTTCATCAACAATCTGGTGAATGTCTGTTTTTGTTTTTATTGTGTTAAAGCTTTTTCCGTCATCAATCCGCCCTTGACTGAAAAGATTTGCAATAGTGCTTTTGCCAATTTTTTTGTTGTGTTTGTTGATTATCTCTTTTACATGAAGAGCTAAATCCTGGGAATTATAAATTGTATTTTCTTCTTTTCCATTGACATAAAGCTTGAATTCCTGATTTCCAAGATACTCAGCATTGATTTTGAGGCTTTCATCAGGATTATAATTTACAGACTGGCCTTTTTTTATGTAAAGGTTGTGTTCTGATTTTGTACTGGCACTGAGCTTGTCTAAAAGAACATGAATCTCTACCAGCTTGTTCAATATTCCCATTGGGAATGCACCGGAACCGCAGGCTGGGTCAATGATTTTTATTTCAAATAGAACACTTCGGACTTTATTAATCTGTTCCTCGCTAAGTTTTATTTCTGAATCATCAGCTTTATTGTCATTTGTAAGTTTTTCAAGATTCTCTTCGCTTATATCTGGTACTTTTTCCTGCAAATATGCCTTTATAGAAGAGTTTACCATGTAAGAAACTATTTCACGCGGAGTATAAAAAGAACCGCTTTCTTTACGGGCACTTTCTCTTGTTTCGGGGTTATAAGTTCCAAGAAGGTTTTCAAAAATCTTTCCCAAAAGCTCCGGATCCAAAGCAACCTGAACATCACTTGGAGTTGATTCTTCTACGGTAAAATTATAGCGGCTCAAGATTGTGATAAGACCTGGCTGCTTTTCATCTTCATTCCAGAAAAGAATGTTTGGAACAAATGCTCTTCTGTCTTTATTGCGGCTAAAGCCATCTACATAATGAACTTTGTGGCTTGTGTTGTTTTCAGTCGGTTCATCCCAATCAAGGCACTCAAACAAACCGCCGTTTAAGAATGGAACATCAAGGAACTTTTGTACCATCTCCTTTGGCGAAAGGTTAAAGAATGAACCTTCATTTGCATCCCTAAAATATGTTTTTATTCCATACTGCTCATTTGCAACACCAGCTTTTGAGACTTCCGCAAAGGCTCTTTCTTCAATCTTTTTATTCAATGCCCCAAAAAAAAGATTCTGTAAAACCGCATTGTAGTAGTTGCCCTTTTTGTCAGAAGTAAAATCTGCATCTGTAAGGATTTCTGCAAGTTCATTCTTATTAAAAATCCATGTCGGAATAAGATTTTTCTGTTTGATGAACCAGACAAACATGATTCGTGTAATCAAGCGAATAAGGTTTATTTCATTTTTTTCTGTTGTAAGGTCTGCATTTGCCGCGATGCACTTATCGCTTGGGAATTTACATACTTTGCAAGCCCAGTCACTGTACCATGTAAAAAGCTGGCCGAAGAATTCTTTTGTAAGGGATTCTACACTGAACGCAGAAATCATATCCTTATCAGTTATTCGGTCTAATTTGGCAAGTGCATTGAACCGTTCCGCAATTGTCCTGCAGCCGTGGTTTACGCCACACAAATAGGTATATCTTTTTGCATTTGTTGAATCTTTTCTAGAGTCACCTTTATTTACAAAGCTTACGCGCCAATCTTTTGTGTTATCTGTAAAATGAAAGAAGATGATTGCGCTGGAATCGTTCGTCATTATTTTTCTGACACAATTTTGAATTGCAACACGACTTCGCTTTAATGCAACAGTATCTTTTAACTCAACATCAGCAAAAGTGATTGGAAATCCACCGCGAACCTGGGCAATAATGCTGAATGACTTTACAAGCCGTTTGTCGCTTTCTGATAACTGCTGATTATCCGTTAATGTCGCATCCTTTGCCTTGTCAAAAATAGGTTTAATAACTTCACTAAAGATTCTATCTTTTCCGGGATATTTGTTTTCAAAAAGTGTGCGAAGGTTTGTTGCTGCTGTCATTTATTTGCTCCAGTATCTGTAGATTTTATTATTTCCCAATGTCCGCCCTTGTCTGCACCGACACGACGGATTATGTTTTTTTCTTTAAGCTTTGCAAAAAGTCGTTCTGCCTGGCGTTTACTTATATTCAGCTTTTCAGATGCTTCATGAGCCGTCAGGTTTGCATTTGCTTTTATAAGTGTAAAGATTCGTTCTTCATTTACACCGACATTTACACCGACATTTACACCGACATTTACACCGACATCTGATAGGTCAATTTTCTGTGAACCTTCCCTGTTTTCTATGAGTTTTTCTTTATTTATTCCGCCATTTTCAAGGAAAACCGTTGTCTTAAAAACATCGCCCTCTTCTAAAATAGGTTCAGTGCTGGAATAGATTTTTGTGAACTTATACAGGTTGCGTACACCCGAACCGAGTGTATCTGCCATTCCAAGTTCCATAAAAAACTTTGCGATGAGAGGATTCTTTGGGTAAGGCGTAAAATTTTCGGGAGTGAGCCGTCCGAATTTTGTGGAGCGGTTCCAGTTTTCGGTATAAAGGCTGTCTTTTGTGATAATCAGCTTTGCAGGATATGCACTTGAATACTCGCGGTGAACAAGCGTATTCACGACAACCTCGCGGGCAATCTTGTCGCGCACGCTAGTCGAAAGATTGTCAACCAAGAAAAAACGGTCGTCCGTATGCTTTTGGACAAACTCCATCAGCCTCTCGTAGCTTTCTATAAGATTTGTCTCTACAATCAGTCGGTCATCATAACGGTCTGGGTTCTTATAGCGGAAAATTGCATCCGTTTTATATGCAGGAAGACATGATTGAATTGCAGTGTCCTTTCCAAACAAAAGTATTGCCGCAAGATTAAAGCCTTTTTTTCCAGTTATAAGATTATCTTCGTAAAGCCCTGCACTTTTGAAGATATCCATTGCATCCATGTCTTTCCACGGATGAAGAGTATTCTTAATCTGTACAAGCTGTTTAACTTTTGGAATCAAATCAAGCCGCAAGTGGTCGAGCGTCGCATACGGAAGAAGCATCCGCTCATAAAAATCATGAGACTTTCTGTTGTAAAGATTCGCCACTAAATCGACAGATTTTGTTATGTCCTGATCAGCATCGCCATTCCGGTCAAAAACTTTGCCGTCACAAAACTCAACATCAGAATTAACAGGCACGTACACCCAAAGAATCGTTTTTTCCTCGTAGTCGTATTCTTCAAGATTCAGGAAGAGCGATGGACGAATTTTATTAGGATTGTTTAGTATATTTATAAAATCCGTTTTGATTTTTTTAACGGCGGCCTGTTCAACGCCCAAAACATTTCCAGAATCGTCAACTCCAAGCAGAATAAAACCGCCGTAACGGTTGGAAAACGAGCAGACTGTCTCAAAAACCGAAGTCGGCAAAGCATTCTTGCATTTTTTGAATTCAACAGTAAATCCTTCACCGTCTTTAAGGAGTTTTTCCAGTTTTCTATTTGTCAAAATACTGCTGTCTGTCATTTTTAATCCTTTTATTTAACTACAAACTCTATTGCTAATTCTGTACTTACATTTTCATTCTGAACTCTTGTAAATTTGTACAGATATTCTACATCACTTTCAATTTTAATGTTACCAAGACCATCGTTTGTAAAATCCATATTTATGATCTTGTTTATCAATGAATGATTTCCGTCTTCTATGGAGTTACAAATTTCATCCAGTTTGTCAAAAGTATCATCATTTAAATTTCCCATGTTGTAGAGAGCCTTAATTTTTTTTCTGGCTGTTGCCTTTTCTTTTTCTCCAGTTCTGATTTTACTTTTCATAGAAAGCTGGGCATTCTGTTTGTCACTGGCATAACAATTTAAAACTGAAATTTTATATTTTTCATTAAGTTCATAATCTGTTTCTATTCCTTCGTTGTGTGACAATGGTTTTAACGTTTCAAAAAATTCCAGCTGGCCAACTTTTTTCGCGCTTCCGGTATCTTTTCCAATGTAAAGATTTGACTGAATTAAATTATGTGCTTTGTCCAATTCATGTAAGCTTGCAAAAGCAAGATGTTGATCATTTTTAATAGTAGAAACTACTTCGCCAGTAATCTTTTTTAATGCTTCATATTCATTCGGCTTTTCGGATTTTAAATCTCTCAATTCTGCAATAAACGGCATGATTGGAGTTTCTGCATCTTCCAGTTCTTCATGTTCCACTTTGTCAAAGTGCTTGACTTCTTCTTCTGTGGAATAAATTTGGCTGTCTTCGCCAAATAATTCATGGAAAGCTTGGAGTTTTACATAAGTTCTATTTTTCAGGTTAATCTGATTGTCACCTAAAGTAGAAGGATAAAAATTATAGTTCCAGATTTTCTTAGCTTCTGTACCAATACGGTTTATGCGGCCAAGTCTCTGCATAAGGCGTGTGGCATTCCATGGAGAGTCATAATTCAAAATAGAATTTGCTCTGTGCAGGTTTACGCCTTCTGCAAGTACATCTGTTGTAATTAAAATCTGGTAATCGTCTTTTTTGGTACCTTTATAATTTGCATCAAAATTTGCTGCAATAATATCTTTCATATCATCTCGATTTTTTGCTGTTATTGAAAGAACATTGCAATCTGGAATAGGCATTTCATTTAATTTTTGAACCAGAGCTATTTGAGTCGCAATACATTCTGTAAAGATAACAAGTTTCTTTGTTTTGTTTCTTGTAGGACTCATGAAATCTGATGCGGTTCTATAAATAAAGGTACTCATTTTTGGATCGGAAGTTTGTACATCCCATTTAGAGCAAAGATCTTCAATAAGCCTTAAATCATTTTTTAAAAGCTCAATATACTTTGAATCAAAATCCTTCTGTTTGTATTCCTGATTAGGGCCTTCGTTTTCATTACCAGAGTTCTTCTTGTTTGCTTTTTTTGCTTTACTGGCAATTACATTAAGGCATTCATCAAAACTTCCATTTTTTGAAATTGAAACATCTGAAAGTTCTTTATTTACATCAATGTCAGGACAAATGAAGATTCTGTCTTTTTCCCACATTTTGAGCATATTTTCTGAATAGCGATGTAAATTATGAAGAGATTCCTTAAATGCGGCCTGTGAACTTTCCAGACGTTTAACAAGAAGAAGCTCCATTATCTGGGCAAGCCGTTGAGAGGTTCCTTCTGCCGTCAGGTTTCTTGTTTCATGCCGTTTTTTGTCTTTTTCGGCTTTTAAATACTCAATTGCTCTATAACGATAGTATCCTAATCCGTCATCACCAGCGGTTGCACCAAAATCAAGAACAGGCTGACCTTCTTCATCTGTATCAACATGGCTTACTTGCGGCGCAATAATATTTATAGTCTGATTAAAAAGATTTCCTAAATCACCTTTCATCTCGTAAGGAATTGCAACAGGTTTCTGAATTTTAGGGAAGCTAAGTCCCTGATTTTTCATATCATCTGTATAATAGCACTCAATATCGGTACGAGTCCGGCGAATAACTAAAGGTTCAACAATCCGTCTTCTGATATCTTCTGAATCTTCTTTTAAGGCGGCTTTATCTCTTTCTAATTCTGCTTTTGTTTTTAGGACTTTTTTACCGTCTACAAATTTTTCTTTACTGATATAAGTCTTGTATCTCTGCTGTTTTTCATAGAAATAACTTTCCAATTTATTTCCGTATGAGCCAAGGTTATCAAGAGTTGAATTATTATGTTCTCTTTGGAACAAGTATATTTGATTTCGTAAGTCGTAAGGGGCATTATTCTGCGGAGTTGCCGACAAGAGAACAACATAAGGCTGAGGTGCAATAGAACCGATAAGATCATCCAATTTTTGATACATAATAGTTCCGTCGTTTCTGAATCTATGGCTTTCATCAACAACTATCATTCCATAATTAGATTTCTTGAAAGAAGAATCAAAGTCATCATTGGCGACATATTCATCTGCTTCATTTACATCTTCTAAGCAGCCTATAGTTGTTAAGGTGATTAATGGTTTTAACAGTCTGTCAGAATTTTCATTTTTATCAAAATATTCAATGGAATCGATCCAACTCTGTTTAATTGCCGGAGGTGTAATTATTAAAATTGGATTTTTGAATCCTGTTTCTATGAGATGGCGTTTTATGACCATAAGTGCAGTAAATGTTTTCCCCAAACCAACAACATCGGCCAGTATAAAACCATGGTGCCGTTTCATAATGGCAAATCCCTGGTTTACAGCTTCTTTTTGATATGTCAGTTTCTTAAAGTCAGGGTCTTTAGGCATATAATCATCAGGAATAATTTTACCGTCAAAATTAACAACTTCATCAAACTGATCAATAAGGAATTTTAAATAGGTCTCATGCGGAGTAAGAACCGTACAAGAGTCTGCAATTGGCGGTAAGTTTGCCTGATTGTATGGAGTTTTTTTAGCTTCTTTTCCAACAGGAGAATTTTGGATTTCAACTACAAATTCTTTTGTCCAATCCTCGGAAAGAGCCCATTTTTCGTTAAACCATTGGATATGTCCTTTCTTAGTACCCGAACTCTGATGATTTACAATCATTCCATTAGTTTCAAGATAATTAAGTTCAGAATTTCCAATTAATCCCTTTTCAGTAAAATTACTGCTTCCTACAATTCCTAATGAATTATCATCTGTTCCATCTGTAAAAATATAGCATTTTGAATGAAAAAATTGTTTTTCATCGTCTTCATTTAGTTTAAAAATGTGAACTTCGATTTTCTTTTCTTCGTTGCAATAATTCATTAAAAGATTAGCTGCATTCTGGTAGGATTGATTATTCAATTCAACATTTTGCAAATCAATTTTAATATAATCCTGAGGATATTGTTTTGCCGTCTTGTATGAATCTGCTGTTAAATCCTTTTGATACACATTAGGGTCTTTTCCAATTAATAAGCGCAGTTTCGTTTCGTCTTTTTCCAAGAATTTTTTCAGGGATTCTGTTATTAATGCTGTTCCTTTTAAATCCCAGTATCCTGTAGCAATACATATTTCTTGAATTTCTGGAATATTAATTATTTCATTTAAAGTATCTACAAGTTTTAGGTTCTGTGAATTATCTATAAGAGTATTTCCTAACATTTACAAAGCCCCCTCATCTTCAATAAATCTATCAAAGTCGCTCTTGTATAATCTATCCTGCACAA
>JAEDFX010000101.1 GCA_016297805.1 Treponema sp.
AGTTTATGTTTGAACAAAACAAATGTCTTGTCCATTATTGCCGCAACTTAGCACTCTCTACATTTGATGAACAGGGAAATCTTTCTGCAGAAAAAAATTATTGTCTCGATCATATTCCAGACCCTGGCAAAGTAAAAGATGAAGTTTACAAATATATTGCAGAACATGAAAAAATAATTGGTTTGAATGCCAGCGGACTTATTTTTTCCAATATTGATTTTTCCAATAAAAAATTTTTTGGATGTAATTTTACAAACTGTACTTTTATCAACAATCACTCAGATAATTTTCTTGCTCGTATGTGTATATTTGATTTTGCAACCTTTAACGACTGTAATTTCATTCACAGCAAAACACTTTTTACATCCTTCGCCGATGCGACTTTCACACATACACTCTTCACATCCAGTGATATGATTCAGAACAACTTTAACGGTATAAAAGCTTATCAGTCCTCTTTTGATGATTCAGATCTTTTTAATTCCAGATTCATCACTGCAACTCTAGTCGATACATCATTTCGTAACTGCAATCTGAAAAAAACTATGTTTTATAATACAAAACGAACAAACGTTTCCTTCAAAATGTCAAATACCCGAGAAGCACTATTTTCTCCTAACGGAAATTCTCTAACCATGGGCGATACACAGTTTGGAAATTCTATTGTTGATGGAGATACATTATGAAGATTTATTTTCATCTGAACGCTGGTGGCTTTTCTAATTGTTATGTTGTTGTTAATGAAGATACCAGTGAAGCCATCATAATTGATCCGGGAAAAGTCACAGAAGAAATTATATCTCAGATAGAAGATAATCATTTTAAACTTGCAGCCGTTTTGATTACCCATAATCACGGTTCCCATGTTGATGGATTAAAAACTCTTAGAAAAATATATTCTCCAAAGATTTTTGCTGCTGACTGGGAAGTTGCAGGAAATGATACTACGGTTATACATGGGGACGGAAAAACAAGAATTGCAAAAATGCAGGTTCGTTATATGACAATTCCTGGTCACACCGCCGATTCTGTTGTTTACAACATTGGAAACGTTCTTTTTACTGGTGATGTACTTTCTGCCGGTGAAATTGGCGCAACAAATTCCAGCTATTCAGAATACATTTTACGTTCAAATATTGAACAGAAGATTTTCTCTCAACTAGACAGTGTGATTTTAATGCCCGGACACGGTCCACCTACAACTTTGGGTGCCGTGAAAGAAATTATTTTGAAATAAGTGCAATATTTCCACAAACAATGCCGTATTTGTCAAAAACATAATCATTTAATGCAATTGCGGCATCTTCAAAGCCCTTACCTTCAGTCTGTTTAATGTATGCAGCCAGCTCAGGTGTATACTTCATAACACTTCCCCTGTTTGCCAGATGAACAAAATAATTTGCAACTTCAGAAAGTCTCTGCTGCATAATGTAAGCCATGAACTCATTATGCATCAAATAATCATCATTCACATCATAACCAAGAGTCGGCTGACTCTTAAAATAATCAATCAGGAAGTCCAGACTAGTTGGATCCATAGTATAATAAACTGCCGAAACAAAATTGCGAAATTCCTCATCTCTAAAGAAAATTGTATGCCAGCCTTCATGAGCCAGTAAAGTCGCCCGCAAATAGTCATCTGACTCCTGAGAAATTGAAGCAATTCCACCTTTATTTGCCTTTACCATAAGACCATCAGCTTCAAGTTCCAGCAATCCATTCTTAATCAAAATCTTTTTAAGAAGTAATTCTTCCTTATTTAAAACAAAACCGGTTTCTGCAGCCTTGTTAAAAAATCTGGCCATACTTTCTGCACTATAATCATGAGCATTATAACCATGCTTACCTTCCAGTTCCTCATTAGAAACAAGCCGACCTTTGTACCCTTGTTTTTCAACAAAGTAAGCCAGTCTACGGAAGAAATTGTCCTGTACAGCATAATTTCGAGTATCAAAAAACAGAATTTCAGGATATCGGTCCCATTTAAACACCTCGTAATCCAAGGTTCGCCAGTAAGAAGGCTTATACTTCAAAATCAGGCCAGGATCAGTTCTAACTGCCGACACAACCTCTTTTTCTGCAATATGAGTTGCGCGTAAAATAACACTGGAAACACATTCCCTATTTGACATCAATTCAATTCTTGAGAATGGAGCTTTCATAGCCGCAGAAGGAATTACTACTTCCCGAGCAGAAGTTACATTATTAATGAATATTTTTTCTCCACCAATATTGATTTCTGCCCTGACTGATTTTTCTGTAGTAGTTTTCATATCCTCATCAGGTTTCAGTCCCACAATAAATTCAGGCATTGTTGTTTTTGCAGAATTCTGAACTGGGAAAAGCATTGAAGCACCAGAAAAATCAAATACTGAATTTGTAAAATCAACTACACCACCATTGCAGGCAAATCCGTAAAATGGAATATCTGATGTAAGATCAAAGCCTATTTCTGCAGGTACCACACAAGCCGCAACAACTTTACATTTTATATCTGAATAAACAAAAAAGCCTTCAGGAACAACCTTGGAAATATCATCATTTTTTTGAATTGCAAATGAAACATCAAAAACATCTGGAGCCTGCTTTAGATTACCCTGAATAAGAATTCGTCTGTTGTCTGGATAAAGCTGCTTAATAAATTTACCTTTGGCAGTAAAATCTTCTTTAGTTAGGAATCCATATTTAAAAGCAAGACTCGGAGCAGCTTCCAAAAGCTCCAGTTGTTTTTTTGTAGGCTTCAGCTGAAGACGAACAGTAAGGGCAACAGTAGATTTATCCTGAAAAATTTCCGAGAACATTTCCTTCTGGGCTTTAGTAAATTTAAAATCTGCATAAGAAGATGATTTAATAACTCCACTTTGAGCGCTGGAATCCAATGCTATAAGTGATGACATTTCGTTCTTGCCATAACATTCCAGATGAACTGCAGAACGACTTTTTGTTGCACAAATCAAAATCACAGCAGCTAAATCTACTATAATAAATACAGCAATAGCAGTAAAAAATTTTTTCTGAGCAGGAGAAAATTTATTCATTTTATTTTTAATTTTTGAAAAGTCCATCATCTTCATACTATAACTATAACAAATTTAATAAAAAGTTTATACTAAAAATTATGGTTGTAATAATTCCTCACCCTACAGAAGAACTTAAACTCATAAAATTCCAGAAGGAATTGATAAAACTCTTGAATTGTGAAGGAAAAGTTTATTATGCCCACCAGCCTGTATGGTTTGAATTGCCAGAAGAATTTTCTGCTGATTCAAAAACAGATCTAAAAAACATAGGCAAACATATAAATCAAATCACTGTTTTTTCACCAGAATACCATAAGGATGATGTGGTAATTCCTATTATGATAAATGAAGTAAAAGTTTTTTTTACATTACTTCACAGATACAAAAAAAATGACAGCAAAGGTTCTGAATTAAATTCCTTACCTTCACTGCCACCCTGTCCTGTTTCAAGACTTAAGATTTTCCGCATTGCAATAAGTGAACAAATTTCAGAAAATTCCAAAGCCCTTAAGGATTTTGTATGGATAAAACTATGAATCCATTACAACGCTGCCACGTTCCATTGCAGTAAGACCAGTTCTTACATATTCAAGGATTCCGTATGGTTCAAGCAAACGGAGCAAGCTTTCAATTTTAGCTTCACTACCAGTAATTTCAATAATTACAGATTCAAGTCCTACATCAACAATACGAGCCTTGTAAATATCACAAGTTTCAATGATTGTTCCACGATTGTTAGCTTCTGCCTTTACCTTAATCAAAGCCATTTCGCGCTGAACAGATGATTCTGATTCACATTTCTTAATAGAAATAACTTCCTGCAATTTAGCAAGCTGCTTCTGAATCTGTTCAAGAATGTATTCATCACCTTTAACAACAATTGTCATTCTTGAATGATTTGGATTATGAGTTTCACATACAGTCAAAGAGTCAATATTATATCCACGACGACTGAACAAACCAGAAACACGGCTAAGAACACCGGCTTTATTTTCTACTAAAACAGACAATACAAATTTATTCATATATATACCTCAAATAAAATTTAACCGCAGATAAACACAGATAAACGCTGATTAATAAAATATCTGCGTCCATCCCCGTTCATCTGTGGTTTATAATCTATCGCTCTGGATTAAAGCTGACTGTGCGGAGAATATCTCCAAATACACCGGCAGCTGTTACTCCAGCACCTGCACCATAACCGCGTACAGTCAATGGTATTGGCTGATAGCGTTCTGTATAGAATACAAATGCGTTTTCACCGCCGCGCACAGAATACAATGGATCTGTTACAGGAACTTCCATCATACCTACACTAACTTTACCGTCTTTAATTGTGGCACCCATTCTAAGAACCATGTTCTTTTTCTTGAGTTCAGCCATTTTCTTTTCAAAGTATTCATCAACTTCTGGAAGCTTAGCCATAAATTCATCTACAGTTCCGCTTGCGTCAAAGCTGTCTGGGAATACTTTAAACATTTCAATGTCAGTAAGTTCAATATCGTAGCCAGATTCGCGGGCAATAATCAAAGCTTTGCGGGCAACATCTTTACCTTCCAAATCGTCACGAGGATCAGGTTCAGTATAGCGGAGTTCCTTAGCTTCTTTTACAGCCTGACTGAATTTAACACCTTCATCAAGCTTACCAAAGATATAAGAAAGAGAACCAGACATAATTCCGTTAAAGCTTTCAAGCTTATCACCAGACTTATAAAGATTCTGTAAAGTATCAATAATAGGAAGACCAGCACCTACGTTTGTTTCGTAAAGGAAGCGGCGGTTCATTTTGTTAGCGGCACGGCGCAATTCATGGTAGAAGTTAATATCCATAGAGTTAGCCCGTTTGTTAGGAGTAGCAATAGACATACCTGCGTTGATAATGTCCAGATAACGTTCTGGCAAATCGTAAGAAGCAGTACAGTCAACAAATACAGGATTCAATGGCTTCTTTTCTTTTACAAATTTAATGATATCATCAACGTTCTGAGGTCCGAATGGGAAATCTGGCTTTTTCATCTGATCACGCCAGTTAGAAAGGTCAATTCCATCCTCATTCAAAATCATACCGTCAATTGTTGTGATGGCAAGAACTTTAATATCAACATTTTCTTTAAGAAGCTTATCATGCTGCTGGTAAATCTGGTCAATCATAGTTCCACCAATTGTACCGGCACCAAATGCAAATACTTCAATAGTCTGAGCTGTGTGGAAGAAGAATTGATGAACGGCTTTTACAGCAGTATCAGCAAATTCATTTTCAATTACAGCAGAAATACAACGTTCGTTAGAGCCCTGAGCAATTGCAAGAATATTGATATCTTGAGAAGAAAGAGCATTGAAGAATTTTGAAGCAACACCGCGGTTAGCAATCATACCGTCCCCAACAACAGAAACAATTGCACAGTCATGACGAACTTCAACTTCATCAATTAATTTTTCACGGATTTCAAGTTCAAACTTAGCAGCCAAAGCATCTTTTACTTTTGCAGCTTCATCGTCTTTTACACAGAAAGAAATTGTATATTCAGAAGAAGACTGAGTAATCAAAAGGATTGAAACACCAGCGCCAGATACAGCAGAGAAAATCTTACTAGCCATACCAGAGCGGCCTCTCATTAAAGAACCGCCTACAGAAATCATAGCAACCCGTTTCAAAGAAGAAATACCACAGATGCTTGATTTAGCGCGGCTTTCAAAAGGACCTTTACCAATACGTGTTCCACGGGCACTAGGATTATGAGAGTTCAAACTCCAGGCTTCAATGCCTTTTGCCTGAAGTGGTGCAATTGTTTTTGGATGAAGAACTTTAGAACCAAAGAATGAAAGCTCCATAGATTCTTCATAAGTCATATCATCAACAAGGATTGCATCTTTTACAACGCGAGGATCTGCAGTGTAAACTCCGTCAACGTCAGTCCAGAATTCAACACGTTTTGCACGCAAAGAAGAACCAATAATTGCAGCAGAGAAGTCAGAACCGTTACGTCCCAAAAGCCCCATTACAGGTTTAGCTTCAGGATTTGCTTTATAAGTACAAACAAAGCCTGGAAACAAAAGAATACGAGTCTGAGTAGGACTTGCACCATCACGGAAAGGAGCACAAGCTTCATTACAAAGAGCGTAATCAGCTTCCCCTTCTTTCTGGTTAGTATTTGTAAATACGAATTTTCTAGAATCAAGATAAATAACACTCTGCTTTTTAGCCAAGAGAACAGCTTCCATAATTGGAGCAGAGAGAAGTTCACCCATACCCATAATGCGGCAGTGAACTGTATCAGGACACTCACCAAAGCTTACACAGCCGGCAAGGAGTTTTTCCAATTCAACAAAGTTAGGCTCAATTTTAGCCATTGTCTTTTCAGCATCAAAACCAGGAAGCTTAGACTGAAGTTCAAGACAGATTTCATTGTGAGTATTGCGTAAGTCTGTTACGTAATTTGCACCACTAATGCCGTTAGTTGTAGCATCAATTGCAGACTGGAGACTGTTAGAAACACCAGCACAAGCACTTACAACAACACTAATACGATCTTCTTTTGCACGATTAATAATGATTTCGGAAGAAGCCAGAATGCGGCGGGCGTTGGCCATAGATGTGCCGCCGAATTTGAGAGTAATCATAGATACCTTCTTGCTGAAAACTGCAATTTCCCCGAACACCCGGGCGAGCATCCTGCAAGTAAGCCCTGCAAGAGTCAGAATTCAACTATAGTAAAAATATTAAATATTATTTTATTACTATTAAAGGGAAATTGCAATTAGCTAAAGTGAAATATTATTCGTAGCACCAAACGCAACTATCGCAATACATTCATCAATTCATCAATAAGGATGATTTTTAATCCGCGACCTTCAACTTTTTTTACAAATTCAGCAGGAGGTTCTTCCAGACAAACTACGTTTCCACTTCCAGTAGCATGTTCATAAGTTACTCCACCATTATCATATATCTTTTTAATCAATACGAATGCAGTGTCTACGTCTTTCATCAGTTTATGGTCAAATTCAAATTTCTGGTCAAGAACCGCTTTATGATTTGGCTTTGGAGATTTTTTTCCATACAGGCGTTTGATTTTTTCTGTCATCTCTTTACGGTAAGCCCGCTCCTCTGCCTGTTCAAGAATCTGTTCATTAGAAACAAACATTCCTTTATTCTCTTTGAATATTTCTTCAACAGTTTTGCCAGTTTTCATACATTCTGCTTTTAAACAAAGCATTGTCATAATTGCATCATCAACTGATTTATGGGACTGATATTTTGCTACATTTACACCAAACTCTTCTGCCCATTCCACAAGCTTCTGCTTTTTCCCGTAAGTTTTTTCCAGATATTTTTCCACATCAAAAGCACGGAACTGAATATAGTCTACGTTATAGCGTTCGCAGGCATTATTCACAAAACCAACATCATTAGCAACGGCAAAGCCACCAATAAAACGATTGCCAGTTGTAAAAAGTTTTTTTATATCTTTGTAGTAGTTTTCAAAATTTGGCTTAATTCTAAAATAATCTTTTGAATATGCCAGCTGACATCCACCTTTTCCGCTGAATAAATACCAGTCAAATTCACATTCAGGATTGATTACAACATCTTCGCTCTCAATAACATTCAGTTCATCATCACAAATTACATAACCAAGGGAACAAATTTTACCAATTCCTTCAAAAGTGTTTGCACATTCGCAGTCAAAAAAAACGTATTGCTTATGATTCAT